>DASSQU010000101.1:0-17559 GCA_035702325.1 Steroidobacteraceae bacterium | reverse complement strand
AGGCGCTGCCGGCCGCCGCCCACCCGATGGACGTGCTGCGCACCGGGGTGTCGGCCCTGGGATGCATCCTGCCGGAGAAGGACGATCACGCCGCCGCCGGCGCGCGCGACATCGCCGACCGGCTGATCGCATCCCTCGGCTCGATGCTCACCTACTGGTATCACTTCAGCCACGGCGGCGAGCGCATCCACACCGAGACCGCCGACGATTCCGTCGGCGGCCATTTCCTGCACCTGCTGCACCGCCGCCGCCCGCCGCCGGGCTGGGTGCGGGCGATGCACACCTCGCTGATCCTGTACGCCGAGCACGAGTTCAATGCCTCGACGTTCACCGCGCGCGTGATCGCCGGCACGGGTGCCGATCTCTATTCGTGCATCACCGGCGCGATCGGCGCGCTGCGCGGACCGAAGCACGGCGGTGCCAACGAGGCGGCGCTGGCGATCCAGAGCCGCTACGACTCCCCCGAGGCCGCCGCCGCCGACATCCGCGCGCGCGTCGCGCGGCACGAGGTGATCATGGGCTTCGGTCACCCGGTCTACACCATCGCCGACCCGCGCAACCAGGTGATCAAGGAGGTCGCACGGCGGCTCGCCCAGGAGGGCGGCGACCTGAAGATGTTCGCCGTCGCCGAGCGCATCGAGGCGGTCATGCGCGAGACCAAGAACATCTTCGCCAACCTCGACTGGTTCTCGGCGGTCTCCTACCACCTGATGGGGGTGCCTACCGAGATGTTCACGCCGCTGTTCGTCATCGCCCGCACCACCGGCTGGGCGGCCCACGTCATCGAGCAGCGGGCCGACGGCAAGATCATCCGCCCGGCCGCCAATTACATCGGCCCCGAGAATCAGAAGTTCGTACCGCTCGATGACCGCCGCTGATCCCAAGTCCGCGCAGCGGCCAGCGCCCGACGACGCCCTGGTCGCCATCGCCGACTACGTGAAGCACTTCCGCCCCGCGGGCGAGGCGGCCTACGGCACCGCGCGCTACTGCCTCATGGATACGCTCGCCTGCGGTTTCCAGGCGCTGCAGTACCCGGCGTGCCGCCGGCTGCTCGGGCCGGTGGTGCCCGGAGCGGCCATGCCGGGCGGGGCACGCGTGCCGGGCACCTCCTTCGAGCTCGACCCGGTGCAGGCGGCTTTCAACATCGGCGCGATGATCCGCTGGCTCGACTTCAACGACACCTGGCTCGCGGCCGAATGGGGCCACCCGTCCGACAACCTCGGCGGTATCCTCGCCGTGGCGGACTACCTGGCGCGCAGCGCAGTGATGTCCGGCAGGTCGCCGCCGACCGTGCGCGAGGTGCTCACCGCCATGATCAAGGCGCACGAGATCCAGGGCGTGCTCGCGCTCGCGAACAGCTTCAACCGCGTCGGGCTCGATCACGTGCTGCTGGTGCGGGTCGCCACCACCGCGGTGGTGGCCGGCATGCTCGGCGCGAGCGGCGAGCAGGTAGTGAACGCGGTCTCCAATGCCTGGATCGACGGCGGCGCGCTGCGCACCTACCGGCACGCGCCCAACACCGGCTCGCGCAAGAGCTGGGCCGCCGGCGATGCCACCAGCCGCGGTGTGCGTCTCGCCCTCATGGCGCTCGCCGGCGAGATGGGCTATCCGTCGGCGCTCTCGGCCCGGACCTGGGGCTTCAGCGACGTGCTGTTCCGCGGCCAGCCGCTCCAGATCCCCCGGCCCTTCGGCAGCTACGTGATGGAGAACGTGCTGTTCAAGATCTCCTACCCCGCCGAGTTCCACGCCCAGACCGCGGTCGAGGCCGCCATCAGCCTGCACCCGCAGGTGCGCGAGCGGCTCGCCGCCATCGAGCGCGTGGTCATCGAGACACAGGAGCCGGGCGTGCGCATCATCGACAAGACCGGCCCGCTCGCCAATCCCGCCGACCGCGACCACTGCCTGCAGTACATGGTGGCGATACCGCTCATCTTCGGGCGCCTAACCGCCGCCGACTACGAAGACGCCGTGGCCGCCGATCCGCGCATCGACCGGCTGCGCGCCCGGATGCAGGTGCGCGAGAACCCGGCCTTCACCGCCGACTACTACGCCGCGGACAAGCGCTACATCGGCAACGCGGTGCAGGTCTTCTTCGGCGACGGCAGCAGTACCGCGCGCGTGGCTGTCGACGTCCCCATCGGCCATCGCCGCCGCCGGCGCGAGGGCATGCCGCTGCTGGTGAAGAAGTTCGAGGCCTCGGTCGACGGGCATTTTCCGCCGCGCCAGGCCGAGCGCATCAAGGCGCTGTTCGCCCAGCGCGAGCTCGAGGCCCGGCCCGTGAACGAGCTGATGGCGGCGATGGTGGTGAGCGGCTCGGGAGCCCCCGCCGGCGCCTAGCCCACCTTCACCGGCACGAACAGCTGCGTGTCGCCGCGCTGGATCAGCAGCGCTACGTGGCCGTTCGAGTTCTCGACGGCGCTCTTCAGCGCCGCGGCGCTCGACACCGGCTCCCCGTTGGCTGCAAGCACGATGTCCCCGGGCTGGATGCCGGCTTCAAGCGCCGGGCCGCTCGCGTCCTCGACCACGAGCCCGCCCTTGACGTTGCCCTGGCGCTGCTCCTCGCGGGTGAGCGGGCGCACGGCGAGCCCGAGCTTGCCGCCGCCGGGCCCGGACTCATCGCGGTCGGCGGTGCGCTGATCCCGCATCGCCCCGAGCTTCACGCTCAGGTCGCGGCTGGCGTGGTGACGCCAGATCTCGAGATCCACCCTGGTTCCGGGCGCGAGGCTCGCGATCTTCACCGGCAGCTCGGTCGAGTCCCGGATCGGCTGGCCATCGAGCTTGAGGATGACGTCGCCGGATTCGATGCCGGCCTCGGCCGCCGGGCCGCCCTTCTCGACGCTCGACACCAGCGCCCCCTCGGGCCGCGGCAGTCCGAAGGAGTCGGCCAGCCCCTGGCTGACGTTCTGGATCACCACGCCGAGCTTGCCGCGGGTGACGTGCCCGCTGGTCTGCAGCTGCTCGCCCACCTGCATGGCGACGTCGATCGGGATCGAAAACGACACGCCCATGTAGCCGCCGCTGCGACTGTAGATCTGGGAGTTGATGCCGACCACCTCGCCCTGCATGTTGAACAGCGGGCCGCCCGAGTTGCCGGGATTGATCGGCACGTCGGTCTGGATGAACGGGATGTAGTCGCCGCTCAGCGTGCGGCCCTTGGCGCTCACGATGCCGGCGGTGGCGCTGTTCTCGAAGCCGAACGGCGAGCCGATCGCGAGCACCCACTCACCGACCTTGAGCTGACGCGAATCGCCGATCTTCACCGTCGGCAGATTCTTGGCGTTGATCTTGATCACCGCGATGTCCGACTTGGTGTCGATGCCGATCACCTTGGCGGGGAACTCGCGCCGGTCGGTGAGCTTTACGGTCACTTCGCTCGCGCCCTTGACGACGTGCGCATTGGTCATGATCACGCCGTCGGAGCGCACGATGAAGCCCGAGCCCTCGCCGCGCATCAGCTCCTGTCGCGGCACCTGGAAGCCGAAGGGAAAGCCGCGGAAGAAAGGGGCAAACGGGCTATCGGGACCGAAGGGATCGTTTTCGCTGCCAGCGCCGCCCGGCCAGGCGGTGCGCAGCTTGTCGACGACGCTGATGTTGACCACCGCCGGGCCGTACTGCTGCACCATGGAGCTGAAGTCCGGCAGCGCCACGGCGGGGTCGGGGGCGGCGCGCACCGGGGCCGGGGTCGCGCTGCGCGCCGGCGCCGCGGCGGTCGCCGCCGCACGGGGGATGCCCGCGAGGTACACCGCGCTCACCGGCACGGCGATGCTGGCCGCGCCGAGGATCGCGGCAATGAGCGGCTTGCGGACGAGGTTCGCGAGGTTCATGGCAGTCGGGCTCCTGAAGACCCGGTGTGGACTGCCGCGAACGATAGGAGCGCAGGCTTAACTCAACCTTAAGGCGGGGCGCGCGTGCCTGGCCCTGTAAGGCTCGAGACGAGCTCAATAGCCCTGCCGGCGCGAGTGCTGACCGGCTGCGGCCGATCCTAGTCGGCGCCGAGACGGGTCCAGGGGCGGGGCTCGGTGCCGAGCGACGGCGCGAGCCTGCTGAAGTACCCGGCGATCACCTCGATATCCTGCTCGCTGAGGTTCGAGGCGAAGCCTTTCATGATCGGATTCTTGCGACCGCCGTGCTTGTACTCGTCGAGCGCGCGCACCAGGTAGTCCTCGTGCTGCCCGGCGAGCGAGGGGTACATGGGCGCGACCGCGACCCCGTCCTGGCCGTGGCAGGCGACGCACAGCGCCGCCGGCTTCGGTACCGTGCCTGCGGACTTGCCGCTGCTCACCAGCGGCTTGCCGGAAAAGTACGCGGCGATGTCCGCCATGTCCTGATCGGAGAGCGTCTCGGCCTGGGAATGCATGGTGATGTGCGAGCGGTCGCCGTCGCGATAGCCATGCAGGGCAGCCACGATGTAGTCGGGACTCTGGCCCCGCAGCTCCGGCACGCTGTACATGGGATAGGCGTTCTTGTAGCCGTCGATGCCGTGGCAGCCGAGGCAGGTGTAGGAGATTGCCTTGCCGCGCCTGGCATCGCCGGTGAGCGGCGCCGACTGAGCTGCGGCCACGCCCGCGAAGGCGTACAGCCCCAGCGCTGCGAGCGTCGCAGCTGCGTGCCACGAGCCTCCGCGCCAGCGCCCCATCATCGGCAAGCTCCCGCCCATGGAAAAACGGCCCCGAATCTTACGGACTCGCCGCGCCAAATGCCACACAATCCACCCTCACGCATGATCGGCCTCATCCAGCGAGTGAGCAGCGCGGAGGTGCGCGTCGAGGGCGCGGTGGTCGGCGCCATCGGCCGCGGGATCCTCGCCTTCATCGCCGTCGAGCGCACCGACACGCCGGCCTCGGCCGAGCGGCTGCTCGAGCGGCTCCTCGGCTACCGCGTCTTCGCCGATCCCGGGGGACGCATGAATCTGTCGGTGCGCGACGTCGGCGGCGCCGTGCTGCTCGTGCCGCAGTTCACCCTCGCAGCGGACACCGCGAAGGGCACCCGCGCAGGCTTCAGCGGAGCGGCCGGGCCGGAGCTCGCACGGGACCTCTTCGGGCATCTGCTGGAGAAGGCGCGAGGCGCCTATGCCCATGTTTCCGCTGGCGTATTTGCAACCCACATGCAGGTGTCGCTCGTCAATGACGGGCCGGTGACTTTCTGGCTCGAGAGCCACCCCCGCTGAGCGTGAAGTGGGTAGCGGAATCGAGCGAACTTCTGCGGTCCACGGGCCTCATTTGACCTATGATCCCCTGACTTTCTCCGCGCGGGCGGTCCTTGAGTTGGAGTGGTGCTTATGGGCGGTATAGGAATGCGCGAGCTCTTGATCATACTGCTCGTGGTGCTGGTGGTGTTCGGTGCCAAGAAGCTGCGCACGGTGGGCTCGGACCTCGGCGCCGCGGTGCGCGGGTTCAAGAAGGCCATGAACGAGGGGGAGGCCGAGCAGAACGCCCCGCCGAAGCAGATCCGCTCGGAGGAAGCCGACGCGGAGTTCGCCGAGGTCAAGAAGAGCGACACGCAGCCGAAGAGCTGACGGAGCGTGTGATCTGTTCGAAGGGCGGTTCTCCGAAGTCCTGATCATCTTCGTCCTGGCGCTCGTAGTGCTCGGGCCGGAGAAGCTGCCGCGCGTGGTGTCGGAGATCGGCCGCTGGGTCGGACGCGCGCGCGTCATGGCGCGCCAGTTCCGCGAGCAGCTCGAGGAAGAGGTCGAGCTCGAGCAGGCCCGCCGGGCGCAGGCCGCACCGCCGCCGCCGGCCGCGGCTCCTGCCGCCGACACGCTCCGCGCCACCGACCCCGCCGCGGCCGACCCCGCCGCGGCCGGGCACAGCGCTCCGGGCACGCGCGCCGATGAGCGAGGAACCTGAACAGCTCGCCGAAGGCACGCTGATCTCGCACCTGCTCGAGCTGCGGGAGCGGCTGCTGCGCGCGATGGTGGCGGTCGGGCTCGTGTTCCTGCCGAGCGTGTTCTACGCGAACGACATCTTCAGCTTCGTCGCCCAGCCGCTGCTCGCCAAGCTCCCGCAGGGGAGCAACCTGATCGCCACCGGGGTCATGTCGCCGTTCACGACGCCCTTCAAGCTGTCGTTCTTCGTGGCGCTGCTGGCGGCGATGCCCTATGTCATCTACCAGTTGTGGGCCTTCGTCGCCCCGGGGCTGTACCGCCAGGAGCGGCGCTTCGCCGTGCCGCTGCTCGTCTCCTCGATCGTGCTGTTCTACGTCGGCATCGCCTTCGCCTACTACTTCGTGTTCCCGGTCATGTTCCAGTTCTTCGCCAGCACCACGCCGAAGGGCGTGTCGATGATGACCGACATCAACAACTATCTCGATTTCGTGCTCACCATGTTCTTCTGCTTCGGGCTCGCCTTCGAGGTGCCGGTCGCGGTGGTGCTGCTGGTGGTGATGGGGCTGGTGCGGATCGAGAAGCTCCGGCAGAACCGCGGCTACGTGCTGATCGGCATATTCATTCTCGCGGCGCTGCTCACGCCGCCGGATGCGATCTCGCAGTGCTCGCTGGCGATCCCGATGTATCTGCTCTACGAGGGCGGCATAGTGATGGCGCGCATCCTGTCGCGCGCGAAGAGCGCCGAGTCGCGCGCCAAGGCCGACGGGAGCTGAGCGCGCCCGCCGCGCCGCCGCCGTGACCCAGTCCGCCGACGCCCTCGCCGCCGCGCGCCCCGCGCGCACCCTGCTCGGCCAGCCGCTCGGGCTCGCGACGCTGTTCCTCACCGAGCTGTGGGAGCGCTTCACCTATTACGGCATCCAGTCGCTCCTGATCCTGTTCATGGTGGCGCCTGCCGCGAGGGGCGGGCTCGGCCTCGACGACAAGTCCTCGGCGTCGATCTACGGCCTGTACGTGGGCAGCACCTATCTCCTCGGGCTCCTCGGCGGCTGGATTGCCGACCGGCTGGCGGGGGCGCAGCGCGCGGTGATCTGCGGCGGGATCCTGATCGCCGTCGGCAACGCCCTGCTCGCCTTCGGCACCACGGCGCTGTTCTTCGTGGGACTGCTGGTGATCGCCACGGGCGTGGGACTTCTCAAGCCCAACGTAAGCGCCCTGGTGGCGACGCTCTACCCCGAGGGCGGCGCGCGGCGCGACGCCGGCTTCTCGATCTTCTACATGGGCATCAACACCGGCGGATTTCTCGGCCCGCTGCTGGTGCCTCTGGTCGCCAGCGCCTTCGGCTGGCGCTTCGGCTTCTCCGTCACGGCGATCGGCATGGTGTTCGGCGTCGGCCAGTTTCTTCTGACACGGCGCTTTCTCGGCGGGGCGGGGCGCGCACCCGCTCCCGGGCAGCGGGCCACGTGGACGCCGGTGGTGCTGCTCTTCGCGGCGCTCGCCGTCGCGGTGCTGCTCGCCGTGAGCGGCACCATCCACGTCAACGGCGCGCTGCTCGCCTCCAGCGCCTCCTGGGCGTTCTCGCTGCTCGCGGCGGCGTACTTCGTGTACCTGCTGTTCTTCGCCGGCCTCGCGCCGGCCGAGCGCCGGCGCGTGCTGGTGATGGTGGCCCTGTTCGTCGGCTCGGTCACGTTCTGGGCCGGCTACTTCCAGCAGGGCGCATCCTTCAACCTGTTCGCCGCCCGCTACACCGACATGCACATCCTCGGCTGGAACGCACCGCCCGGTATACTGCAGTCGCTCGATTCCCTGTTCGTGATCATCCTCGCCGGGGTGTTCGCGGCGCTGTGGCTCGCGCTCGGCAGGCGCGGGCGCGATCCGCCGGCGGTCGCCAAATTCGGCGTCGCGCTGCTGCTCCTCGGGCTCGGGTTCCTCGTCATGTACGTCGCCGCGCAGCGCGTGCTCGCTGGCCGCCTGGTGCTGCCGGCCTGGCTGATCGTCACCTACTTCCTCCACGTCTGCGGGGAGATGTGCCTGTCCCCGGTGGGTCTGTCCAACATGAGCAAGCTCGCTCCGCCGCGTTTCGTCGGCCAGGCGATGGGCATGTGGTTCCTGTCGCTCGCTCTCGGCGGCAACCTCGCCGGCCAGCTGACCGGGGAGTACGACGCGAGCCACCTCGAGTCGCTCCCGGCGCTGTTCCTGAAGATCTTCTGGTACGGGGTGATCGGCGGGGCTGTGATGCTGGCGCTCGCGCGGCCGCTCAGGCGGCTGATAGAGGGCGGGAGATAAGCGCTCTACTCGGTGACCCGCACGCGGGTCACGAAGTACTCGGTGTCGCCGAAGCAGGAGCTCGGCACCCACTTGTGCTGCTCGTAGTGCAGCGTCATGCGCCTGCCGATGTTGGCGTTGAGCTGCGCCGCGATCGCGTCGCTCGGCACCGTGAAGTAGAACTTCTCCGCCACCGTGCCCGGCATGGTCACCATGGCCATCTCGCCCTCCCAGGTCTTGCACAGCCAGCCGCGGCGCGAGAACTTCTGCACGTAGCCGGCGCGCTCGCCGTCGGAGTACGACCAGTTGAGCGTCGCCCAGGTGAAGCCCGCCAGCGCGAGCAGCGCCAACACCACGATGCCGATCAGTACCTTCGCCATGGACCGCCTGCCGCCACGGACCGCGTCCGCGCCTGCAGCCAAGGATACCGCGCGCCGCAGCTGAAGCGAGGCTAAGATGAGCTGCCATGGAGCCACTGCCGCGCGCCGGCCGCGCCCGCCCGAAGCGCCGCCTATAACACCAACACCCGGGGGTCGAACCATGAACACGGAATCGCGGGCCGAGCTCACGCTGCGGGGGCTGATCCTCGGCGTGCTGCTCACCGTGGTGTTTACCGCCGCCAACGTCTACTTCGGGCTGAAGGCGGGGCTCACTTTCTCGACCTCCATCCCGGCGGTCGTGCTCTCCATGGCGCTGTTGCGCTGGCTCGGCAACACCACCGCCCAGGAGAACAACATCGTGCAGACGGTGGCTTCCACCGCCGGCACTCTCTCCTCCATCATCTTCGTGCTGCCCGGCTTCGTCATGATCGGCTGGTGGACCGGCTTTCCCTACTGGCAGTCGGTGGCCATCTGCGCCACCGGCGGCATCCTCGGAGTCATGTATTCCATCCCCCTGCGCCGCGCACTGGTGACCGACTCGGACCTGCCCTATCCCGAGGGCACCGCCTGCGCCGAGGTGATCAAGGTCGGTTCCGGCGACGTGACGGACAAGGACTCGGTGGAATCCGGCGGCAAGGGCCTCAAAGCCGTGCTGGTCGGTTCGCTCGTCTCCGCCCTGTTCCTGGTGATGGTGCAGACGCGGCTCTTCCTCGGGGACGTCGCTCACAGCTTCCGCCTGGGTTCTGACCCGCGGGCGCCGCTCACGGGTTTCGATTTCCAGCTCTCCTTCGCGCTGTTCGGGATTGGCCACCTGGTAGGCATCAGCTGCGGCATCGCCATGTTCGTCGGTGCCCTCATCGGCTGGGGCTGGGGAGTGCCGCACTTCAGCGCACTGCACGCCGCCGCGGGCGATGCGGGAGACCTGGCGGGGGCCACCTGGAGCCACTATGTGCGTTACGTGGGCGCCGGCGCCATCGCCGTGTCGGCCATCTGGACGCTCATGAAGCTCGTGAAACCGGTGATCGGCGGCCTCAAGAGCGCCATGGCTTCCTCCCGGGCACGCAAGGCCGGCAAGGGGGACACCCTGGCGCGCACCGAGCACGACATCCCGGTGGATCAGGTGGGACTCGTGTCGCTGCTGTGCATCCTGCCGATCTGCTGGCTGTTGTGGAACTTCGCGAGCGGTGCGGGCCTCGGCGAGCATGCGCTGCTCCTCACCATCGGCGGCATCGTCATCGTGGTGGTCCTCGGCTTCCTCGTTTCGACCGTGTGCGGCTACATGGCGGGGCTGATCGGCGCCTCCAACAGCCCGCTCTCGGGGATCGGCATCCTGGTGGTGGCCACCACAGCGCTGTTCCTGGTGGTGACCGTCAAGTCATCGCTCCCCCCGCAGATGGGCAAGGCGCTCGTGGCGTACGCGCTGTTCGTCACGGCGGTCGTATTCAACGTGGCCGCCATTGCCAACAACAACCTGCAGGATCTGAAGACCGGCCAGCTGGTGGAATCCACGCCCTCCAAGCAGCAGTGGGCGCTGGTGATCGGCGTGATCGCGAGCGCGCTGGTGATCCCGCCGGTGCTCGACCTGGTGAACAAGGCGTACGGCTTTGCAGGCGCCCCCGGCGCCTCGGCTCACGCCCTGCCCGCACCCCAGGCGGGCCTCATCTCCGCCCTCGGCCAGGCGGTCATCCAGAGCAACCCGGAAAAATGGCACTTGATGGGCTTGGGTAGCCTCGTAGGGGCTGGCGTGATCGCGCTCGACTGGCTGCTCTCGAAGACCAGCCGCTCCATGCGTCTGCCGCCACTCGCCGTCGGCCTCGGGATCTACCTGCCCACGGCATCGACGCTCATGGTCACCGTGGGCGCGCTGGTCGGCTGGTGGTTCGACCGCGGCGCCGACCGGACCCCCAGACCCGACGCCACGAAGCAACTCGGGGTGCTGCTCGCTTCGGGGCTCATCGTCGGCGAGAGCGTGCTGGCGGTGATCTTCACGGCGCTCGTCGCCCTCACCGGTAATCCGTTTCCCATCGGCGTGGTGGGAGACTCGTTTGCAACGCCCTCGGAGTGGCTCGGCGGCATCGCCTTCGTTGCGGTGATCTACGCGCTCTACCGCTGGGCGGGCCGGCTGCTGCCCGGCTGAGCGCGCCTCACGAGCGGCGCTCGTAGCGCTCGTAGCCGCGCTGCCCGATCAGCGCCGAGCCCACCCAGCCGGTGATCCACACGATCAGCCAGGTGAGGAGGGCGGCCCGGAAGCCGCCGAGGTGAAAGCCCGGCAGGATCCAGGCGACCAGCGCCACCATGGCGGCATTCAGCACCAGCAGGAACAGGCCGAGCGTCACGATCGTGAGCGGCAGGGTGAGCACGAAGGCCACCGGCCGCACCACGGCATTCACCACCCCGAGCAGCAGCCCCGCGAGCAGCAGCGTCGTCGCGCTGTCGATGTACACGCCGCGCACCCAGCGGGTCGCGAGCCACAGCCCAATCGCGCTGATCACCGCGCGCAGCACGAAGCCGGTCATGACCCTGTCCCCGGCGCGGGCCGCTTCTCCGCGAGGATCTTCAGCCGGTTGAGGGCCTGCAGCCAGCTGGTCCGCAGCCGCCAGTACTGGGTGTCCCACTCGCTGCCCGCCGGCACCCCCGCGCCGAGCAGGCGCACGATGGTCCCGCCGCGCACCGCATCGAGAATCAGGTCGTCAGTGAGCACGGTGTCGGCGGGCGGCAGTGTCGGGTTCGGCAGGTAGATGAGCTTGAGACGCCGACCGGGATCGAAGACATCGATGTGCGCCTCGAGCTCCGTGACCCGGTCGACCCGCGCCCGGAACAGCCCGCCCTGCCGCGGCTGCAGCTCCGCTTCCGGCGAGCACCAGGTCTTGAGGCTCTGCGCGTCCGTGATCGCCTGCCACACCTGTGCCGCCTCGGCGCGGATGTCGACGCGGTGGGCATAGCCCCGTGCCTTGTCGCTCATGGGCCGGATTGTGCCACCGCCGGCGGCCCGATGGCCGCCCGGGGTGCGCTCACGCGGGGAGGAATCATGCCGTTTGTTCAACCGTGGTGCTGCGGGTCGGCGGCCTGATCGGCGCCATCCGGGCGGTCATGCGGATGTAGACCGGCCGCGGCGCAGCAGCGCGCCCGCGAGCGGCACGAGCGAGGCGACGATGATCGCGAGCGTCGCCAGCCCGAAGTGCTGCCTCACCAGCGGGATGTTGCCGAACAGATAGCCGCCCCAGACGAAGAGCAGCACCCAGGTGAAACCTCCGGCCAGGTTCCAGCCGAAGAATCGTCCGTAGGACATGCGCCCGACGCCGGCGACGAAGGGCGCGCAGGTGCGGATGATCGGCGTGAAGCGCGAGAGGAAGATCGCCGGCGCCCCGTAGCGCGCGAAGAATTCCTCGGTGCGCCGCAGATGCTCGAGCTTGAGCAGGCGGGAGCGGCCGCTGAAGGCCGGAGGGCCTATTGCGCGCCCGATGCTGTAGTTCGCCATGTTGCCGAGCACCGCCGCCACGCCGAGCGTCAGGCTCGCGAGCGGCGCCGTCAGCGTGCCGCTGGTGTCGACCGCCGCGAGCGCACCGACCGCAAAGAGCAGCGAATCTCCCGGGAGAAACGGCGTCACCACGAGCCCGGTCTCGGCGAAGATGACCGCGAACAGGATCGGGTAGATCCACAGGTCGTAGCGCGTGAGCAGCTCGACCAGATGCCGGTCGAGATGCAGGGCGAGGTCGACGAGCCAGGCCAGCATGGCGGGGAAGGATAGCGGGAATGGCCCGCAGCGCGCTGCGGGCCGATCGGCAGCTACCCGTCAGGGCACGAGGTCGCGGCCGTCAGGCGCGGGTCCCGCGCGCCCGGCGAGCGTTCCGCGGCTCTTGAGCGTCTGGAGCCCCACCCGCACGTCCGGATCCCGCTCGGCGAGCCGCGCGGTGCCATTGTCCGCGTCGGTGCCGGCCGCGGCCCTCGCCGTACCTTCGACGATGTCCGGAATGATGCCCTTGCCCTGGATGGAGGCGCCCGAGGGGGTGAAGTAGAGCGAGGTGGTGAGCTTGACCGCGCCGCCGTGCGAGAGCGGCATCACCGTCTGCACCGAGCCCTTGCCGTAGGTCCTGCGCCCGATGAGCAGCGCGCGGCCGTGGTCCTTGAGTGCCCCGGCGACGATCTCGGAGGCGGACGCGGTGCCGCCGTCGACCAGCACGACCAGCGGCGCCCCGCCGATCAGGTCGCCGCGCGTGGCGTCCATGCGGAAGCGCGACTCGGGCGTCCGTCCGTCGGCCGTCACGATGACCCCCTGATCGAGGAAGTCGTCGGCCACGGCAACCCCCGCCTCGAGGACCCCACCAGGATTGTCTCTTAAGTCGAGTACCAGACCCTTGATTCCAGAAGGATTCTCTTTCTTGAGCCTCGATACGGCGTGCGCGACGTCATCGGCCGTGGTCTCGCTGAAGCTCGTGATGCGCAGGTACCCGTAGCCCGGCTCGAGTGTCTGCTGGGTGACGCTGCGCACCTCGACCTGGGCGCGGCGCAGCGCATAGTCGGTGAGTCCCGCGACCCCCGCGCGGCGGATGGTGAGCTGCACCGTGCTGCCGGGTGCACCGCGCATACGCGCGATCGCGCCGGCGAGATCGCCGCCGATGTCGTTGCCGTCGATCCGCACGATTTCGTCACCGGGCCTGAGGCCCGCGCGCTGCGCCGGGGAGCCGTCGATGGGATGGAGGATCTTCACCACACCGCCGGCGGCCACGACCTCGATCCCGACCCCGGGGTACGAGCCCATGGTGCTCAGGCGGATCGCCTCGAATTCCTCGCTGTCGAGATAGGCGGAGTGCGCGTCGAGCGCGGCGACCATGCCGCGGACCGCCTTTTCCATCAGCGTGTGATCGTCGACGTCCTCGACGTAGTCGCGCTTGATGCGCTCGTAGACCTCGGCGAACAGGCTCGCCTCTTCCCAGGGCAGTGTCGGCCGCTCGGCGATGGCCGCATGAGCCGGCGCGCTCGAGCGTTCGGCGAGCACGCCGCTCGCCAGCGCCCCGCAGAAGCCGAGGATCGACCCGGCGACGAGTGCGGTCAGGGTCCGTGAACGGCTCGACATGCGCACCAACTCCCTTTACTGCGCCGCTGCGCCGGCATGGCGCAGCGTGCCGTCGTCCGGGCGCTGATCGCCGGACGGCTCGCTCGGCAACGGCAATTCCGCCAGCAGCTCGGCCAGCGGGATCGGCCTGCCGATCGCAAACCCCTGGCCGTAATCGACGCCGAGCTGCGCCACGTGATCGCTGATCGCCTCGGTCTCGATGTACTCGGCCACCGTGGTGATCGACATGCTGCGAGCGAGCTCGGCGATCGCGCGTACCATAGCCTCGGCGCGCGGGTCGGTGAGCACGTCGCGGATGAAGCTGCCGTCGATCTTCAGCATGGTGATCGGCAGCTGCCGCAGACACGAGAGCGAGGACAGCCCGGTGCCGAAGTCATCGAGTGCCACCCCGCACCCCAGCCGCCGCAGGCGCCGCATCAGCTCCTCGGCCCGCGCCAGATGCGCAACCGTAGCGTTCTCGGTGAGCTCGAAGCAGAACAGGTCCGGATCGAGGCCGCTGCCGCGGATGCGCTCGATGAGGAAATCGGCGAACGTGTCGTCGTCGAGCGACTGGCCGGAGAAATTGATGGTGAAGCCGAGCGCCTTGCCCTCGAGCACGCCGGCGCGCGGCGCGAGCGCCTCCACCACGTGGTTGATCACCCAGCGGTCGATCGCCGGCATCAGCTGATAACGCGCCGCCGCCGACAGGAAGCTGTCCGGGCCCATGGTCTGGCCGTCGTCGCCGATCATGCGCAGCAGCAGCTCGTAGTTCGGCCGGGCACTCTCGGCGGCCGAGAACGGCAGGATGAGCTGCGCATCGAGGCGCAGCCGCCCGGCGTCGATGGCCTCGCGCAGCTGTGCGGCGATGGCGATGTCGGCGTAGCGGCGCACGATGCTGACGTCGCTCGAGCGGTAGACCTCGACGCGGTTGCGGCCGCGATCCTTGGCGGCCTTGCAGGCGCTCTCGGCGGCCGCGAGCACGTGCGCCAACTCACCGCCCTCGCTGTCGAGCGGCGCCACTCCGATGCTGACCGACACCGGCGGGTGCGATTCCCCCGGATTGGGCGCGATCTGCTCGGCGCCGGCACGCAGCGCCTGTGCGAAACGCTCCGCGTCCTGCACCTGCGCCGGGAGCAGCACCGCGAAGCGGTCGCCGGAAATGCGCGCGCCGAAGGCCCCGGGCGGCAGGCGCCGGCGGATGAGATCGCCTACCTGCCCGAGCACCGAGTCGCCGATGTGCATGCCGGCCTTCTCGTTGATGGCGTGCAGCTGATCGACGTCGATGTAGAGGGCGCTCCAGCGCGGCGCGGCCTCGTCGGTCACCACCGCCGCCAGCCGCCGCTCGAACGCCGGACGGGTGTACAGGCCGCTCAGGCCGTCGTAGCTGCTCTCGACGATGTCGATCGCCTTGCGGGCGAGGATCTGGGCGATGTGCGCGTCGCGCTCCGTGAACGGCTCGCCGTTCTCGTCGCGCAGCAGGGCGAGCATCCCGAGTGCGCGCCCGGCGCGCGAGCGCAGCGCGCAGCACAGGACGCGGTACGGATACGTGTCGGCCACCGTCACCGCGATCTCGTTCACCACCAGCGGCTCGCGCTGTGCCTGCGCGAGCGACATCAGGCGGCGATAGCTGCGGGTGAGGAAGCGGGTGTCGGGCGCCGCGGCCCCGCCGGCGCGCACCAGGGTCAGGTTCTTCTCCGGCACCAGCAGTGCGCCGGTGGCGGCGCGCAGGTGCTCGACCGTCTGCTGCAGCAGCAGCTGCAGGTCGTTGGCGCCGTCGGCGGCCGGCTCGTCGGCCCCGTGCGCGAGCAGCAGGTCGAGGTCGCGGTTGAGCCCGCTCACGGTGCCATTGAGCTCGTCGACGGTGACCCGCGCCACGAGCTCGCGGCGCAGGCACTCGAGGGCCGGCGAGAGCAGCGAGTGGGCGAAGCTGAACTCGTGCGGACGCTTGTCCGCTCCCTCGGCCGGGCGGCACACGACCGCGACGATCGCGAGCAGCGCGCCCACGTCGGTGCGCAGCGCGCACAGGTACACCGGCAGGTTGCCGGCCAGCATGCGCAGCTGCCCCGGGCCACCGTCGCTCGCGCGCGCGCCGAGCAGCGTGTCCTCGACCACGTTCATCAGGTCCGGGCCCGTCATGGTCTCCGAAGACCAGAGCAGCTCTCCCGTGGCACTGAATATGGCGACACTGGCGGCCCGCGGCAGCAGCGAGCGCACCAGGCGCGAATAGGGTTCGAAGCTACCCGCCGGCGGCGCAACCGGCTGGTCCTGGGTTCGAGGCGCACTCATCGGGTGCCCTTGCGATCGGTATTTCCGGGCCGGTACACACGATTGCGCTTATGTCGTCCGCGATCCATGCGCGAGTTGGCGAATCGGTCCGCCGGGGCTGGACGAGCCACCCAAAAGGTAGACGCCGGTCACATCCTAGGGATCGGCCGCCCTGAACCAGGGGCGCGGGTCCACGGGCTTGCCGCCCTTGCGGATCTCGAAGTACAGCTCCGGGCGACCGCTGCCGCCGCTGTCGCCCGCCGCGGCGATCGTGTCTCCGGCCTCGACCCGCTCGCCGGCCGCCTTGTAGAGCCGCTCGTTGTGCCCGTAGAGGCTCAGGTAGCCGTCGCCGTGATCGATGATCGCGAGCAGTCCGAGGCCCGGCAGCCAGTCGGCGTAGATGACCCTTCCTTCGCACACGGCCTTCACCGGTGCCCCGCGCTCGGTGGCAACCAGCACCCCGTCCCAGCGCACGCCGCCGGCGCGCGGCTCGCCGAAGCGCGCCACCAGCCTGCCGGACACCGGCCAGGCGAGCTTGCCGCGCAGCCGCACGAACGCATCGTTGGTGTCGAGCGGAAAGCGCGCGATCGCCGCACGCAGCTCGCGCAGCAGCTTCTCGAGCCCGGCCTGTTCGCGGCGCAGCCGCTCGAGACTCTGCGCGCGGGTGCGCGACTCGGCCTCCAGCCCCGCGAGGACGTGCGAGCGCTGCGTGCGCGCCTGCTCGAGCGCGGCGAGCTGCGCACGCTGCGACGCCTCGAGCTGCGCGAGCCGGGCGTCCTCGGCATCGAGCTCCCTGCCGAGCTCGGCGAGGCGCTGCACGTCGTCCTCGATCAGCTTGATCTCGCCGGCGCGCGCGCGGCCGAAGTAGCCGTAGTAGGTGAACATCCGCCCGGCGAGCGCCGGATCCTCCTGGTTGAGCAGCAGCTTGAAGGGCTCCTGACGGCCGATCAGGTATGCCGCGCGGATCTCACCGGCGAGCTCGGCGCGACTCTTCTCGAGCTGCGTCTCGCGCTCGCGCTGCTCAGCGGCGAGCTCGGCGCGCCGGGCGGCGTGCTGCGCACGCTCGCGCTTGAGCTCGCCGAGGCTCGCACGCACGCGTCCCGCCGAGAGCTCGGCGCCGCGCAGGTCGCGCGTCAGGCGGTCGCGCTCGACCTCACTCGCGCTCACCTCGCGGGTGACGCGCTCGATCTCGGATTTGATCGCCTCGAGTTGCGCCTCGGCCTGCTTGGCGTCCGATTCCGGATGCGCCGGCGGCGCACCGGCGGCAGGCCCCGCGGCGAACAGCAGCGCGATCGGCAGCACCACCCGGGCGCGGGCCGGGGAGCGTGGCGGGCGGGTGCCGGATGGCAGCGGGGCGCTATAATGCGCGCCCTTTTGCGCCCCCGGCCTGTGCTCCCGTCCCATGGACCGTGTCCTCGAGTTCCTCAGTCATCACCCCTGGCTCGCGACCGCGACCGCGGTGGCGGCCGCTCTCATCGCTGTATACGAGATGCGCGCGCGCGCCGAAAGTCTCGTCTCGGTGTCGCCGCAGGAGCTCATCCGCCTGATGAACCACGGTGCGCTGCTGCTCGATCTGCGCGCGCCGGAGCAATACCAGGCCGGCCACCTCGCCGGGGCCCGGTCGATGAGCGGCGAGGCGCTGCGCAGCGCCGGGGACACCCTGAAGAAGCATAAGGAAAAGGCGGTCGTCGTGTACGACGATACCGGTTCGGCCGGCGCCGCGGCGGTACGCCAGCTGGCCGCCCAGGGCTTCACCCGGGTGGTGGCGTTGCGCG
>DASSQU010000100.1:0-4273 GCA_035702325.1 Steroidobacteraceae bacterium | reverse complement strand
ATTCGACTGGTACTCGGGTTGCGCATGTCTGCATCGATGAGCAGTACCGAGGTGTCCCGCTCCCGCGCCATGCTGAGGGCAAGATTGATGCTGGTGAAGGTCTTGCCGTCACCGGCAAGAGCGCTGGTGACCAGGATGAGCCGCAGCTGCGGCACGCCGGGATCGGACAGTGCTTTCTCGATCAGGGATCGCTTTATATGGCGGTACTGATCCGCGAACAGCGCGCTGCGCGTCGCCTCGGGGAGGTATCCGGCGCTCCGCAGGGACTCCTGGTCGAGCGAAATGCGCGTCGTCGGCGGGGCCAGCGGCTGGAGCGGCGGGTGTTCCGAAGCTCCGGCTCCTGCCGGCGCGTCCGCACGGGGAGCCGCCCTGATACGCCTGAGATCGGCGGCGTAACCGCTGCGCCGCATCTTCTCGATGGCCGACTCGATCAGGCTCACGTTTGTGCCCCATGCGTGAGTGCGCTGCCCAGTCGGATCTCGACCGGACTTATCATCGCGTGCGCCTCATGGGCGAGTGTGCCGATGCTGAGGCGAACGCCGACCTGATTGAGCACCAGCACCACGGCAAAAGCCAGGACGAGACAGGCAAAAGCTGTCGAGAGCCCCAGCAGATCGCGACGGGCGGCACGTCGGTCCGCCCCGGGGAAGCCCGAGCTCACGACGCCGAGCACCGGCAGCTGCGTCAGCTGCTCGAGGGAGCGGGCCGAACCCACCACCGGCCACAACCAGTGCAGGGCGTACGCGAGCGCCGCGCCGCCGCCGATGGCAGCCAGGAATATCACCGCCAGCAACAGCAGACGAGGCGGCCATACCGGAACAAAATCGGCTGTCGGCGGCTGCACGACCTCGAAGCGCACGGAGCCCGCGGTGTCGGCCTTCTCCCCGATGCGCGCCTTCTGGTAGCTCTGCAGCAGCGCCGTGTACTGCGTCTTGTTGACATCGTAGTCGCGGTTGAGCTGGGCGTACTGCGCTTCGACCTGCGG
The DNA here is from genome assembly GCA_035702325.1 of Steroidobacteraceae bacterium. Classification (GTDB taxonomy): domain Bacteria; phylum Pseudomonadota; class Gammaproteobacteria; order Steroidobacterales; family Steroidobacteraceae; genus 13-2-20CM-66-19. The sequence continues at coordinate 3,288 of DASSQU010000100.1, read as the reverse complement.
CGCGGTATTCAGCAGCCGGCGCAGCTCGGCGACCTTGCTCTCATGCTGCTGCAGCTCGGCGCGCAGCGCGGCGATCTCCACGTCCGCCTGAGTGAGCGCCAGAGCCGCCCCCTGGTAGACCGGGTTGCTGCTCGCGCCGCTGGTGGCTGCCGCATTCGGATCACCCCGCCTGAGACCCGCGATCTCGGCGGCGCGCCGCGCCTTGAGCTCCTCGAGTGTCTCCCGCGCAGCGATCACGTCCGGGTGCTTGTCGGGGTACTTGAGCAGCAGCTCATCGAGACGCGCCTGCGTCTCGGCAATGCGCGACACGGTGTCGGACGGCCGCAATCCCCCCGGCCCGCCGGACATCGGGGCGGCGCCCGCGATCGCCACGTCGCCGTGCAACTGCCGGCTCAACTCGGCACGGCGTGCCAGGGCCGTCGACAGGGACGTTTTGGCCTTGGAGACGGCATCGGATTCCTGCTGCAGCTGGGCGAAGTAGCCGCCCTGCTCGGTGGGCATCAGCCCGAAGTGCTGTTTCTTGAAGTCGGCCAATCGATCTTCCGCCACCTGAAGTCGCTGCTCGTAATCCTTGATCTGGCTCTCGAGGAATCTCTGGGCGCTCTCGGACTCCGCGCGTTTGCCGCCGAGCGTCTCGTTGACGAGGGTGCTGAGCATCAGCTTGACGACGCGCAGGCTGCGCGTGCGGTCGGAGTCCCGATACACGAGACTGTAGATGCTGCCCGAGTTTCGCTCGTCCTCGCGATCACTCGCATTGCGCACCGTGATCACGGTGTGGTCGCTGAGGTCGTCGAGAATCCGCTGAATCCGCCGCGGATCGGTCGCCGATGGCGGAAGCACGCCGCTTTCCTTGGCGATCGTGGCGAGCTGTGGCCCGGCCAGCAGCGACTGGCGCACGTAGTTGAGCTGCGCATTCACGTCCTGCTCGACGGCCAGACCCTGCAGCGCGGGCTTGAGAGCGGTGCGGGTGTCGACGAATATCCTGGCGCTCGCCTCGTACACGTCGTGCATGGCAAACACCGCGGTCCATCCGGCTGCTGCCAGCACGCAGGCAACCCCGAGCGCAATCCAGCGAAAGCGCCAGGCGCCGCGCACTTGGTCCAGCACGTCGTCGATCATCGGACTCATGGTCTGCGCGCTTTCAGAAGCGGCTCTCCGGGACTACCAGCACATCCCCGGGACGGAGCTTCAGGTTCTGACTCATATCCCCGTTGTTCATGAGCGCATCGAGCTTCACACGGATGTCGACCTGCTTGCCGTTTTCGGTTCGCACCAGATGGGCGCGATTGCCGGCGGCGAAGTTGCTCAAGCCCCCGACTGCGAGCACGGCGTCGAGCACCGTCATCCCTTCCCGGTACGGCACGGCGGCGGGCTTTGCCACCTGGCCGATCACCTTCACCTGGCTGAAGGCGCTCGCCGGCTTCGACACGATCACGTTGACCTGCGGAGATCTCACGTACACGGCGAGCGCTTTCTCGATGTCGCGCGCCAGCTGAGTGGGCGTTTTGCCCACGGCTTTCATGTCCTCGACCAGCGGTGTGGAGATCTTGCCGTCCGGGCGCACCGGAACAGAGACCGATAGATCGGGATTGCGCCACACGAATACATCGAGCGTATCCCCCGGCCCGATCAGGTACTCGCTCGACTCGGCCGCTGCCGGGGGCGTTGCGGTCGGCGGGGCAGCGCCCTGCGCCAGAGCGAGCGCCGGGACGAGCAGCCAGAGCGCGCGCCGCAGGGGCCGCCCACCGCCCCGGGGGTCGAGCGCTCGCATCATGTCACGCGCCGATCCGAGGGAACGGCCGTTTCCTCAGCATTGCTCACCACGATCCCGTTACCCACACTACGCATGAACCTCTCGAGCCTGGCGCGCGCCGCCTCGCAGGACGGCTCGCACTCCGTTCGGTAGGCGAACAGCACCGAGTACGGGGCTCCACCCAGCGAGCGCACGCCGTACCACAACTGGGAAAACAGCGGCGTCACGAACTTCCGGCCGCCGATATCGTATACCGACCAGAGGACGAAGGGCCGCTCCTTTCCATCGGATGCGACGACTTCGATGTGCGGAAGTTCGCCGCGCGTCACCGTGCCTGCGGCCAGGGCGCTGAAGTCACCGCTTCCCAGCAGCGAATTGCCCTCGTTCACGAGCTCGCGGTCCTCTCCCTGGCTTGGATAGCCGATGGCAAGCACCTCGACGTTCGCGCCGCTCGCGTCCTGATAGACGGCGTGCCACTCGGAGTGGGCGCCGACGAACTCGGGCTTCCAGCGGCCGACGCTCGCAGAAAGCGGCCCGCGCCACCCCGCGGGGGCGTCCGGCAGGCGCAGCGCGAGCGGCGCCAGTGCACCGCCCACGGCCGCCGGCACCGCGCGGGCGAGGATCGGCGCGGCGAGCAGCAGTGCAACCGCGGCGACCAGGCCCTGCACCGGCTCATTTAGAGACGCGTTCGGTATCGCGGGAACCGTGCGGTCATCCGCGGGCGTGTGGGGGCGCGAGGCGAACCAGGCGAAAGCGAACATCATCAGCGAGAAGAGTATCCAGCCAAACAAGACGTGACCGCGCGTCACCAGCACCTGGTGCATGCCGGCCGCATAGCCCAGACCCATGATGATCAGGACGCGAGCCCAGTTGCCGACGACCGCGAGCACCGCCATGGATCCGAGCAGTGCCGCGCGTCTCCGCAGTGGCGCCCGTTCCAGCTCGCCGATGAGCGCCGCCACCGCCAGACCCACGACCAGGAAGTTCACCCCGCTGCAGAGTGGGGTTACCTCGAAGGTAACTCCGCCGGGCAGATGTACGAGGTTACCGGCGACTCGCGCGGGCATCCCCACGAGGGGCGCCAACACGCGCACGGCCTGCAGCGTCAGCGCCTGGAGCGGTGCCGTGAGCAGGTGCCACGGTGGCTCGGCGAAGTAGAGGTACGCGATCGGAAACGCCAGGATGCGTGCGCTCCCGCCGCCTAACGCCGCCAGGACTGCGAAAAACAGGATGAGCGGCAAGAGCAGCATCTGGAGCTCTTCTATCGAAGCGCGCCAGAAGATCACCGATGCCACGCTGCAAAGAATGAGCCCCGCAAAACCCCACGCCGAGGGCTGCGCCGCGCTCCGCGCCAGCTCGCGACGCGCGCGCACAATCAGCCAGAGGGAGATCGCGGCTACGAGCGGACCGTGGCCGCCCAGGTACTGGTGCTCCCAGAACCCCGAGAGTGCAGCAGTGCTCGGCCAGTAGGCGACCAGCGCGACCGCGATCAATCCGGCGAGCGAGAGGGCCCTCGGTGGTGCGAGGACCGATCG
>DASSQU010000099.1:0-3718 GCA_035702325.1 Steroidobacteraceae bacterium | reverse complement strand
CGGCGAGGAGGCGCTCGGGCACCTCGCCGCCGACGCCGCCGCGGCCGCGCAGCAGCCCGAGGAACCCGCGGAGCTCGAGGTCGGGCCGGTGCGCGAGGAGGATCCGGCGGCGTTTCTCGCGCGCGTGCGGCAGGCGCAGGAGTACGTGCGCGCGGGCGATATCTATCAGGCGAACCTCTCGCGCCCCTGGTCCGTGGCGATCACCTCCCGCGGTGCCGGCGCGGGCGCGGCGGCGCTCTACCGGCGGCTGCGCGCGGCGAATCCCGCGCCATTCGCGGCGCTGGCACAATGGGGCGGGGTGGCGCTGCTCTCCTCCTCCCCCGAGCGGCTGGTGCGCGTGCGCGACCGCCGCATCGACACCCGGCCGATCGCCGGCACGCGGCCGCGCACCCGGCGCCCCGGCGCGGACGCGGTGGAAATCCCGGCGCTCGCGACGCACCCCAAGGAACGTGCCGAGCACGTCATGCTGATCGATCTCGAGCGCAACGATCTCGGCAGGGTGTGCCGGGCGGGAACCGTACGGGTCGACGAGCTCATGACCATCGAGTCCTATGTTCACGTGCACCACATCGTGTCGAACGTGAGCGGCGAGCTGCGTGCGGACATCACGCCGCTCGGCGCGGTGCGTGCGGTGTTCCCGGGCGGCACCATCACCGGCTGTCCGAAATTCCGCTGCATGCAGATCATCGCCGAGCTCGAGGGCACGGGGCGCGGCGCCTATACCGGCTCGCTCGGCTACCTGACCCCGGCCGGCGGGCTCGACCTCAACATCCTGATCCGCACCATCGAGCTCAGGGGCGGGCAGGCCGCGTTCCGCGCGGGCGCCGGCATCGTCGCGGATTCCGAGCCCGAGCGCGAGCTCGAAGAGACCCGTGCCAAGGCGCGCGGCCTGCTGCGGGCGCTCGAGGACACGCATGCCGGGTGACGAGGCGCCGCAGGAGCTGTGGGTGGACGGCATGGAGCGCGATGCCGTCCCGGCGCTCGACCGCGGGCTGCACTATGGCGACGGGCTGTTCGAGACCATCGCCTGCATCGCCGGAAGGCCGCGCTTCCTGTCGCTGCACCTGGCGCGCCTCGCGCGCGGCTGCGAGCGCCTGGGGCTCGCCCCGCCGGCGCCCGAGGTGCTGCGGCAGGAGATCCGGCGGCTCGCCGCCCGTGCGCAGCGCGGCATCGTCAAGCTGATCCTCACGCGGGGAGCCGCGCGCGCCCGCGGCTACCGGGTTACCGGCACCGAGCAGGCGACGCGGATCGCGCTACGCTACCGCTGGGAGCCCGATGATCCGCAGCTCGCGCTCGATGGCGTGCGGGTGCGCATCGCGGCGCTGCGGCTCGGGGAGAACCCGGCGCTCGCCGGGCTCAAGCACTGCAATCGCCTCGAGCAGGTGCTGGCGCGACGCGAGTGGAGCGACGCGGGCGTCGCCGAGGCACTGATGTTCAGCAGCACCGGCCAGCTCATTTCGGGAACCATGAGCAACGTCTTTCTGGTGCAGGGCGCGAGGCTGCGCACCCCGCGTCTCGATCGCTGCGGCGTAGCCGGCATCATGCGCTCGGTGGTGCTGCGCGAGGCGGCCGCCGCGGGCATCGCCGCCGAAGAGACGCCGCTCGACCGCTCGGACCTGGAGGGCGCGGCGGAGCTGTTCCTCACCAGCGCGCTGATCGGACTGCGCCCGGTGCGCTCGGTCGAGGGAGAGAGCCGCTCGCCGGGCGCAGTGACGCGCGAGCTGCAGCGCCGGCTCGCGCCGCTCCTCGCCGCGTCCGCCGATGGCTAGACGCGCTCGCCGCCGCTGGCTGCGGCGCGTGGGCGCCGCGGCCGCGATCGCGCTGCTGGTGCTCGCCGCCGCCGGAGCCGGCCTGGAGCGCTGGCTGCGGCACGCGTACCAGGCCCCGGGGCCTGCCGCAGCGCCGGCTCGCATCGAGGTGACGGCGGGCGCGAGCGTGCGCGCGGTGCTGGCGCGCCTCGAGAGTGCGGGCGCGGTGAGCGATGCCCGCGCCGTGGCGTGGTACCTGCGGCTGCACCGCGAGCACCCGCGCGTGCAGGCCGGCACTTACGCGATCCCCGCGCACGCGAGTCCCGCCGAGATCATCCGTCTCTTCGAGGAGGGCAGGGTCGTCCTCGAGCAGCTCACGGTGGTGGAGGGCTCGACCTTTGCCGACTTCCTCGCGCTGCTGGATCACGACCCCCACGTCGCACACACGCTCGCCGGCCGCACGCCCGCGCAGGTGATGGCCGCCCTCGGGCACCCGCAGGAGAATCCCGAGGGGCGCTTCTTTCCCGACACCTACCGCTTCGCCGGCGGTACCCCCGACGCTACGATCCTCGGTCTCGCCTACGAGCGCATGCGCGAGGCGCTGGCAACCGCGTGGGCCGGGCGCAGTCCCGGCCTGCCGTTCGCTACGCCGTATCAGGCCCTGATCCTCGCCTCGATGGTGGAAAAGGAGGCGGCGCTCGCGAGCGAGCGGGCGCTCATCGCGGGGGTGTTCGTGAACCGCCTGCGCAGGGGCATGCGCCTGCAGTCCGATCCGACGGTGATCTACGGTCTCGGCGCCCGCTACGACGGCGAGATCCATACGCGCGATCTGCTCGCCGACACGCCCTACAACACCTACACCCGCGCGGGCCTCCCCCCGACGCCGATCGCGCTTCCCGGGCGCGACTCCCTGCTCGCCGCCGTGCACCCCGACGACACCGGCGACCTGTATTTCGTCGCCACCGGCCTCGGCGACGGCGCGCACCATTTCTCCAGGACCCTGGAAGAGCATAATTCGGCGGTGAAGGCCTATCTGAAACGGCTGCGGGCGCCGCCACCGCACCCGGCGGCGCATCCATGAGCATCGGGCGCTTCATCACGCTCGAGGGGATCGAGGGCGCGGGCAAGTCCACCGTGGCGAAGTTCGTGTGCGGCTGGCTCGTGCGCCGCGCCGTCACGGTGCTCGCCACGCGCGAGCCCGGCGGGACCCCGCTCGCCGAGCGCGTGCGGCAGATCGTGCTGGAGCACGGCCCGGAGCCCGTGTCGGCGCTGAGCGAGACGCTGCTGATGTTCGCCGCGCGCGCCCTGCATCTCGGCAATGTCATCCGGCCGGCGCTCGCGCGCGGCGAATGGGTGGTGTGCGACCGCTTCACCGATGCCACCCGGGCCTACCAGGGAAGCGGGCGGGGAGTCGACCCGGAGCTGATCGAGCGCCTCGCCGCTGCCGTGCATGCCGGGGTGTCGCCCGACTGCACGCTGCTGCTCGATGTGCCGGTGAGCGTCGGTCTCGCCCGGGCGCGCAGCCGCAGCGCCGCGAGCCCGGATCGCTTCGAGGCCGAGACGGCGGCCTTCTTCGAGCGCGTGCGGGCGGGTTACCTCGAGGTCGCGCGGCGCGAGCCCGGCCGCGTCCGCATCGTCGATGCGGCGGCTCCGCTCGAGGCGGTTCAGTCGCAGGTGGGTCGCATCCTCGAGGGTCTCGTGTGAACGAAGCCGCGGGAATCGTGCCCGCCTGGCTCGCCGGCCAGACCGCCGCGCTCGCCGCCGCCCGGCGCGCCGGCCGCCTGGCGCATGCGTTGCTCGTTCACGAAGCGCCCGGGGCAGGGGGGGAGTGGCTCGCCCTGTGGGCGGCACGGCTCGTGCTGTGCGAGCGCACGGGCGAGGCGCCCTGCGGGGATTGCCCGGCGTGCCGCCGGGTGCTCGGCTCCGGGCACCCGGATCTCAGCGTCGTGCGGCCGCTCGAGGAGTCGCAG
>DASSQU010000098.1:0-6407 GCA_035702325.1 Steroidobacteraceae bacterium | reverse complement strand
CGGCGAACTGCACTTCGGCGGCGAAGCTGTGGCCGCTCGAATTGAGGTGGCGGTCCTCGAAGCCGAGCGTGCCGCGCGCGCCGGTGTCGGTGGCGTAGCCGGCGCCGAGCGAGTAGCGGTTGCGCCGGTTGGGATCGGCGTGGATGTCGATCGGCACGGTGTGGGCGCCGCGGTCGGGCGTGCCGGGCAGCACCTCGAGGTTGGTGAAGTACTGTGCGTCGTCGAGGGCGAACTGGGTGCGCAGCACCTCCGTCAGGTCGAACGGGTCGCCTTGCTTGTAGCGCAGGTAACGGCGCACCAGGCTGTCCTTGATCACGGTCTGACGGATGGTAGTGGTGCCGAAGCGGTAGCGCTCGCCGGTCTCGAGCTCGAGCGCGATGGTGGCACTGTAGCTCGGCGGGTCGACGAGCAGCTCGTTGCGCGTGAGGCGCGCGTCGAGATAGCCGTAGGTCGCCGCGGTGCGCTGCAGCTCGGACTTGAGCGACTCGTACTTGGACTGGTCGAGGCGGTCGCCGGTGCGCAGCGGCACGTGCGCCAGGATCCGCCGGAACAGCGGGTCGGACTCCCCGGGCCCGGTGACCTTGACGTCGATCTGCTTCACCAGCACCGCCCGGCCGGGATTGATGTCGATGCCGACACGCCAGTCGCCCTTGCCGAGCGCGGTGACGGTGGACTCGACCTGCGGTTCGAAGTAGCCGTAGGGGCGCATTGCCTCCTGTACCTCGCGCTCCACCCGGTTGTGCAGCCGCTCGACGGTGTCGGCGTCGAGCTCCGCGCCGCCCTTCTGGTAGCGCTGGAAGCTCAGGTAAGCGAGCACATTGGCTCGCAGCGCCTCGTCGACGCCGCGGATCTCGACGCTGACGGCGGCGCTGGCCAACGGGCAGGCGAGCAGGCACACCGCGAGCACCGAGACCCGCCGGTGCCATCGGCGAGCCCGAGGCTTACCAGTGCGCTGCGCCATCCGGACGTGCTGACAGACGAAATTCAGGGATTCTAGAGCCTCGCGGGCACGCTCGCTCGCCGCTCTTGTGCTTTGAGAGCGCGCGAGCGGGCGCTTCGTTCCGTGCCAACGCACGGCGCCGTGGCGCGGCTTACGGCCACTCGGCCGGGTTCAGCTGATATTCAGTTTCACCCGCGGGCCGCCCGCCGGCGTCGAAGCGCCGCTCGGCGAGATAGAGCGCGCCGCCCGGCTCGAGCAGCAGCACCGTCGAGCAGCGCGTTCCGTAGAGCGGGTGCGCCACGAACGGCGCCGACAGGATCCGCTGCCACTCGCGCGGCAGGCCCCCCGCCGGCGCTTCCGAGCCGGGGTCGGCCGGCGTGCGGTCGTCGAGCAGCGCGAACAGGCCGGCCGCGCCCGCGCCCGGCTCGCCGAGCCAGGCGGCGAAGCCGCGCTTGACGCGGGTGAGCTTCGGCCACGGAGTATCGAGCAGCTCGTTCGACAGCCCGTACACTCCGGGGGTGAGCGCGCGCGCGAACGGCCGGGCGCGGTTGCTGCCGTACCAGAGGGCATCGCGCTCGGCGAGCAGCAGGTTGAATCCGGCGTAGTCCCCCGCTTCGCGCTCGAGCTGTGCGCAGAACTCCGCCGCGCCCGCCGCGGCGCCGAGATAGCGCGGGATCAGCGTGCCGCGCGACGGTGCCGCGGCGCGCGGCGGCTGCAGCTCGCGGAAGTTGGTGACCACCCCGAAGCGGCGCGCGGCATCGAGCGCTAGCCAGGTGCCCCCGGAGCGCAGGTCGCGGCCGGCGAGCAGCGGCGGCGCCGGCCATTTGCCGAGTGCTGCCGCCGGCCGCTCGTGGTACTCGTCGCGGTTGGCGGCGACCACCAGGCGGTAGCGCGGGTGCACGTTCCAGGCGAGGGCGAGCAGGCACATCGCTTGCCGCGCCTAGGCCCGCTCCGCGAGCCAGCTGCAGATCAGCCGCCAGGAGATCGAATGCGCGGGCGGCGCGAGCGCCTCGCCCGCCTCGAGCTGCGCGCGCGTGAACCAGCGCGCGTCCTCGAGCTCCCCGCCGACACGCACCGTGCTCCCGGCGGGCGCGCTGGCGCGGAAGCCGAGCATCAGCGAGGCGGGAAACGGCCAGGGCTGCGAGGAGTCGTAACGCACGCCGGTGAGGCGCACCCCGGTCTCCTCGGCAACCTCGCGCGCCACCGCGTCCTCGAGGCTCTCGCCCGGCTCGACGAAGCCGGCGATGGTCGAGTAGCGCCGCGGCGGCCAGCCCGCCTGGCGGCCGAGCAGCGCCCGCTCGCCGTCCGATACCAGCACGATGATCGCCGGATCGATGCGCGGAAAGAAGTCCGCGCCGCACTCGCCGTTGGTGCAGCGCAGACAGTGCCCGGCCTGCAGCCCGACGGTGGGCGCGCCGCACACCCCGCAGTAGCGCTGACGCGTGCGCCAGATCGTGAGCGCGCGTGCGTAGGCGAGCAGCCCCGCCTCGTCGGCGGGCAGCAGCGCCGACAACGGCCGCAGCTCCTCGAAGCGCATGCCCGCGGGCGGCTCGGCCGGCTCCTGCGACGGCAGCGCGATGAGTACGCAGCGCGCGCCGCGGAACGAGCCGAGCAGCGTGAACGCCCCATCCGGGGCGGCGCGTACCAGCGGCTCGGCGTGCGTGAGCAGCGCGATGCGCGGCGGATCGGTGCGCAGCAGGTGGGTGGTGCCGCGGCCCACCACGTACACCGTGGCGGCATCGGCGCGCGCCGCCTCGAGCCAGCGCTCCTCAAGGCGACCCTCCGCCCGGCGGTCGAGGTAGGGGCCGGCGAAGAAGTTGGGACGGGGCTGGTCCATGCGCGGTGCGCAGTGCGCGGCGAGCTGGGTCGGGCCGCGCATTCTAGCAGCGGCGCCCGGTTTTCAGTGCGGGGCCAGCAGCTGCGTGCAGTGTTGGCAGCGCCGCTCGCGCGCCGGAAAGCGCTCGGTCACCAGCAGCCCGCCGCAGCCCGCGCAGCCGGCGAGCCGCAGCTCCTCGCCGCGGGCGAGCGCGGTCGCGAGGAACACCGCGTGCTCGAAGGAGATCTGCGCCGCCGGCACCAGCGTGCGGTAGGCCTCGAAGGCTTTACACAGCAGCTCCCCGCGCGCCAGCCCGGGGAGCGGCGCGGCCGGCGTGCCCGCCTCCGCCAGCGGCGACACCACGCCGAGCAGCGTCAGCACGCTGGCGAGCACGGCGCTCTCCTGCTGCAGGCGCTGCGAGCGCATGAAGTAGCCGGCCTGATGGGGGGATTTGCCGCGATGGCGCGGCAGCTCGCGCCGCGCGTGACTCATGTAGGAGCGATAGAGCTTGCGGATGCGGTCGTCGGACAGGCCGGTCCAGGCGCGGATGGTCTGGGTGCGCGCCTCGTGGCGCAGGAAACGCAGCGCCAGCTCCAGGCGCAGGCGCTCGCGGCTGTAGCGATCGTCGGAGATGCGCATCACGGACTTCCGCAGCCGGCCGAAGGGAGCGCTCATTTTGGTAGAAATCTCCCAAAACTCAATCAGAGAAATTTGGTAAAAAAATCCCAAATTCTCTCTGGCCGTCGCGCGGCGCTCCGTTACCATAGCGGGCGGGGTTGGGCGGGAGGCGCGCCATGCTGCTGCAGTGCGAGATCGAGGGCCGGCCGTCGGAGGAGGGCGCACAGGCGGCGGGAGCGTGGCTGCGCCCCGGGACGCTGGAGTCACTGCTCGAGCTGAACGAGCTGTGCCTGGCGCTGCTCGCCGAGCAGGCGGCGGCCTCGGGGGCCGCGGCGGGCACGCTGCTCGGCGAGGTAGGCGCGCTGTGGCGCGCGCTCGATGGGCCGGCGCGGCGGCGGGCGGCCGCCTGTCCGTATCTGCTGCTCGACGCGGGCTTCGCCGAGCGCGAGCGCTGGCGGCGCGCCGCGCCGGGGCAGGTGGGCGAGGCCGCGCACGCCGCCTACGGCGCGTTCTTCACCGTGCCGCGCGCCATCGAGGTGGGGCGGCTCGCTCTCACCTACGCCTGGCACCTCGCCCGTTCGCAGGCGAGTGCCGCGCGGCTGCTGCTCGGCATGCCGGCGCCGTGCGCGGCGCTCATCGCGCAGTACACGCTGCGGCACATCCATGCGCTCGCCGAGGGCCACCCGCACTGGTTGCGGCCGCGCTGGCCGGGCCAGCCGGCAGTGTGGCGCGAGCTGCTGCTCGCGGCGGCCTGCGGGGAGGCGCGAGCGCTCGAGCAGGCCCACATGCACGGCGTGACGCTGCTCGCCGCCGAGTGGCAGCGCGCAGCGCGCGCTACTTCGCCAGCTGGAACAGCGTCGACGGCACCCAACCTTCGTTGCCCAGCTCGTCCGTGACCTTCCACCACAGGCCGTCCTTCTCGCCGCTCGGGTAGAGCGTCATGCCGGGATCGAGATCGCGCACCACCTTCGACTTGATGTTCGCCGCCGTGTACATCTTGCCGGGCTTCGCCATGGTCACCGACTGTGTGACGTTGTCGGCCTTGGCATTGAGACTCAGCCCCTTGATGTCGTTCACCAGCTTGGTGTACGAGTCGAGGTAGGCCATGGTCACCACCTGGCCGATCTCGGTGTTGGCGTAGCTGCTCGCGCCCGCGGCGGCGAAACCGCCGAAGAATGCGCCGCCGCCCGCGCCCCAGCCGAGATCGGTCTTCTTGGCGTGACCCTGCTCGAGCGCCACCTGCTCGGTGGAGCGCACGTCGGTGAGGGTGAGCACGACGTCCGCGGTCTTGCTCTTGAGGCTGATGCCGCCGACCACCGCGCCCGCCACGCCGCCGATCATGCCCCCGAGCAGCCCGCCGATGTTGCGCCCGCCCGAGTTGGCGTTCTTGGTGACGACGTCGGGCACCAGCACGTAGTCGGCGGCCTTCATCTGGCCCTTGCCGATGTTCGAGCCGCCGCGCATCTCGCCTGCGCCGGCGAGCGCGCGCTCCTGCTGAGCGGCGGCCAGCCCCTTGCCACGGTCGAGCAGCGTGAAGCACTTCGACTGCGACACGAACACCTTGATCAGCGCCTCCGGGGACTCGAGGTTGTACGCCAGCCACCACTTGTTCTCGGGCTCGGTCACCGCGAGCGTGCCGATCTTCTTGTCGCAGGTCGGGATCTGCGGCGGCGGCTGGTCGGCCGCACGGACGGCCGCCGCGGCAGCGAGCAGCGCGAGCGTGAGGGTCGCAAGTACCGGGATCTTCGGCGTAGCGGCTGCCATGGACTGGTTACCCCCGGGGAATTTGTTGTGGGCCGGAGCGGCGCGCCGCCCCGGCGCCCCACGTCCGAAAGGCCAGTTTAGGCCGAAGTCCGCGCTCGCGGCTATTTACCGCAGTGCCCGGTCGGCGCAGCCGGCCGCACCCGGCGCGCGGCGGTGCGGGCCGGCGCAGGGAGCCCAGGTATCATGTCCGTTTTTGAACGGTCTGCGTCGTGAACCACGGTGGCATCGGCCCCCGCGATGCACGACGATACGGCCGATTCTTCACGCAGAGGTGGCCAAAGATGAAGCAGGCGCTGATCGTCATCGACGTGCAGGAGTCTTTTCGCCGGCGACCCTACTTCAGACCCGAGGAGCTGCCGGGGTTCCTGCGCCGGCTGCAGTCGCTCATCGACCGCAGCGGCGAGCGCGGCATTGCGGTGGTGCAGGTGTTTCACCGCGAGCCCGGCGACGACCCCGGCAATCCCTTCACCGAGGCCTCGGGCTGCGTGCGCGCGATGCCGGAGCTCGAGCTGCGTGCGCATGCGGTGTTCCACAAGCAGGTGCACTCGGCGATGTTCGGCACCGACCCGGGCGGCACGACCCTCGAGTCCTGGCTGCGCCAGCGCGGCATCGGCGAGCTGCTCATCACCGGCATCCGCACCGAGCAGTGCTGCGAGACCACCGCCCGGCATGCCTCCGATCTCGGCTTCGCGGTGCGCTACGTGAGCGATGCGACGCTCACCTTCCCGATGCGCACGCCTGCCGGGCGCGAGGTGTCCGCGCAGGAGCTCCGCGAGCGCACCGAGCTGGTGCTCGACGGGCGTTTTGCGCGCGTGGTGTCGAGCGAGACGGCCTTCGCCTGATGCCACCAAAGGAGGTGCTGTTCGCGCTGCTGCCCGGGGTGGTGCTGCTCGACGTGGCCGGACCCGCCGACGCCTTCCGTGGCGCGGAGCGCCGGGTACCCGGCAGTTACCGGCTGCGTTTCATCGCGCCGCAGCCGAGCGTGACGGCCGCCGCGGGGCTCACACTGGGGGCGCTCGAGGCGCTGCCGGAGCGGCTCGCGCCGGGGACGCTCCTGGTGCTCACGGGGGTCGCCGGTGGCGCGCTCGATCCGCACGAGCCGGCAGCGCGGCGCCTGATCGAGTGGCTGCGCTCGGGGGTCGCCGCGGGAGTACAGCTGCTCGGCGTGTGCGCGGGCAGCGTGCTCGCGGCGCGCGCCGGGCTGCTCGCCGGGCGCGAATGCACTACGCATCACGACCACCTCGAGGAGCTGCGCCGCGCCGAGCCGCG
>DASSQU010000097.1:0-4513 GCA_035702325.1 Steroidobacteraceae bacterium | reverse complement strand
CGCCGCGGCGGGCGCCGCCGCGGCGCGCCGCGAGCTGCTGCTGCAGTCGGGCTTCGCCGCCATCGGCATCGTGCTGCTGCTGGCGCTCGCCTTCCGCGACGCGCGCAGCGTGATGCTGATTCTGGCGATGACCCCGTTCGCGCTGGTGGGCGGCGTGCTGGCCGTGGCGGTCACCGGAGCGACGCTCTCGATAGGATCGCTGGTCGGCTTCGTGACTCTGTTCGGCATCGTGGCGCGCAACGCCATCCTGCTGCTGGCGCACGTCGAGCACCTGATCGGCCTCGAGGGCGCCGACTGGTCGCTCGCCACCGTGCTGCGGGGCGCGCGCGAGCGGCTGGTGCCGATCCTGATGACGGCGCTGGTGACCGCGCTCGGTCTGCTGCCGCTCGCGGCCGGCAGCGGCGAGGCGGGCCGCGAAGTGCAGGGGCCGATGGCGAGCGTGATCCTCGGCGGCCTCGCGACCTCGACGGTGATGACGCTGCTGGTGCTGCCGGTGCTGGTGTGGCGGTTCGGTCCGCTGGGCGCAGCCGCCGCCGACCGCCGGCGCTGAAGGGGGCGCGCCGGGCGGCACCCGGTTGACGCGCCCGGCGGGCGGACCGCAACATCGCCCGATGATTCCGCCCCGCATGACGGCGATCGAGATCAGCTCACCGGGGCCGCCCTCGGTGCTGCGGGCGGTCGAGCGGCCGGTGCCGGCGCTGCGGGCCGGCGAGGTGTTGATTCGCGTGACCGCCGCCGGGGTCAACCGGCCCGACATCCTGCAGCGCAAGGGCGCCTACCCGCCGCCCGCCGGCGTCACCGACATACCGGGGCTCGAGGTGGCCGGCGTCGTGGTCGGCGCCGCCGAAGACGTGCGCGAGCCGGCGATCGGCGCGCGGGTCTGTGCGCTGCTGCCGGGCGGGGGCTACGCGCAGTACGCGGCCGCGCCCGCGGTGCAGTGCCTGCCCGCGCCGTCCGCGCTGACGCTGCAGGAGGCGGCGGCGCTGCCGGAGACCTTCTTCACCGTGTGGCTCAACGTGTTCGAGCGCGCGCGGCTGCGCGCCGGTGAGACGCTGCTGGCCCACGGCGGGGCGAGCGGCATCGGCACGACGGCGATCCTGCTCGGCAAGGCCTTCGGCGCGCGGGTGATCGTGACGGCCGGCAGCGCGCAGAAGTGCGCGGCGTGCCGCGAGCTCGGCGCGGACCTCGCGATCAACTACCGCGAGAGCGACTTCGTCGCGGCGACGCTCGGCGCCACCGGGGGCCGCGGCGCGGACGTCATCCTCGATATCGTCGGCGGTGACTATGTCGCCCGCAACGTGGCGGCAGCGAGCGTCGAGGGCCGGATCGCCCTGATCGCGACCCAGGGCGGCGTGCGGGCGGAGCTCGACCTGCGGCAGTTGATGGTGAAGCGCCTCACGCTGACCGCCTCGACGCTGCGGCCGCAGCCGGTGGAGAACAAGGGGCGTCTCGCTGCGGCGCTGCGTCACAGCGTGTGGCCGCTGTTCGCCGCCGGGGGACTGAAGCCGGTGATCCACGCGCGCTTTCCGCTCGCCGCGGCGGCGGCGGCCCACGAGCTGATGGAGGCCGACACCCACGTCGGCAAGATCGTGCTGGAAACCTGAGCGGCGGCGCACACTGCAGTGCGCAGAAAGTCGCCAGCGCGTCACGGAATTGCCGTACCCTAGCGCGCCAGACTCGGCGCAGAATCCGCCGGAGAAACCATGAGTCTCTCCCCGTACGGTCTCATCTCGCTACCGCTGTGGGGCTACGTCGCGGTGACCTTCGTCACCATCGAGACGATGTTCCTCGGCGTCACGCTGTACCTGCACCGCGACCAGTCCCACGGCGGACTGATCCTGCATCCGGCGCTGCGCCACGCGTTCCGCTTCTGGCTGTGGTTCAGCTCCGGCGCCGTGACCCGCGAGTGGGTCGCGGTGCACCGCCGCCATCACGCGCACTCCGACCGCGAGGGCGATCCGCACAGCCCGCTGGTGTTCGGACTGCGGCGCGTGCTGTTCGAGGGTTTCGAGCTGTACCGCGCCGCGGCTCACGATCCCGACACGCTGCGCAACTACGGGCGCGGCACCCCGGACGACTGGCTCGAGCGGCGCGTATACGCCGCGCACCCGTACGCCGGACTGGTGGTGTTCGTCGCGGCGCACCTGGCGCTCTTCGGCGTCCCCGGCGTCATCATGATCGCCGTGCACCTCGGCGCGCAGCCGTTCTTCGCCGGCGGTGTGATCAACGGGCTCGGCCACGCGGCCGGCTACCGCAGCTTCGAGCTGCCCTGCGCGGCCACCAACCTCGTGCCCTGGGGCCTGCTGCTCGGAGGCGAGGAGCTGCACAACAACCACCACGCCTTCCCGCGCTCGGCGCGCTTCGCCGTGCAACGCTGGGAGCTCGATATCGGCTGGCTGTGGATCCGGCTGTTCGCCGCGCTCGGGCTGGCGCGGGTTCGCTGGGTCGCGCCGCGGCCGCACCTCGAGCGGCGCCGGCGCGAGCTCGACGCCGACACGCTGCAGGCGCTGTTCACCAACCGGCTGCACGTGCTGCGGGCCTATGCGCGGCGCGTGGTGCTGCCGGTATGCCGCGAGCTGGCGCGCCGCGAGCCGCGCGCCGCGGTGCCGATCCAGGCGAAGCTGCTGATCCGGCACCCGGCGCTGCTCGCCGAGGAGGCGCGCCGCGGACTGCGCGAGCTGCTGGAGCGCTACGAAGTGCTGCGGCGGGTGATCGAGTACCGCGACGGCCTGCAGCTGCTGTGGAACGAAGCGCCCGCCAAAGAGGCGCTCGCGGGGCTGCGCGACTGGTGCCGCCGCGCGGAGGCGAGCGGCATCGGCGCGCTGCGCGAATTCGCCCGCGGCCTGCCCGCGTACGCGCGGGCACCGGTGCAGCGGCCCGCCTAGAGACTGACGCCCGGCCGCAGCGGCAGGCTGGTGGCGCGCGTCACCGTGCGCATCGCGACGCTCGAGTGCACCCGCGCCACGCTCGGCAGGCGCGTGAGATGCTGGTTGTGCACGCGCTCGAAATCGGCGAGGTCGGTCACCGCCAGGCGCAGCAGATAGTCGTGCTCCCCGGTCATCAGGTAGCACTCCATCACCTCCGGGATCTTGCGCACCGCGCTCTCGAAGGCCTCGAGGCCCGTCTGACTCTGCCGGTCGAGCGTGATGCTCACGAACACGTTGACGGGAAAGCCCGCGCGCTGCTGGTCGATGAGCGCGGTGTAGCCCTCGATGAGACCCGACTCCTCGAGCGCGCGCACCCGCCGCAGGCAGGCCGACTCCGACAGACTCACCCGGCTGGCGAGCAGCGTGTTGGTGATGCGGGCGTCCTGCTGCAGCAGCCGCACGATGGCGCGGTCGTAACGGTCGAGCTCCATGGCGCAAGAATCCTTCGCAGATGGGCTGGGAGGCAGCAGATTCTGCCATAGACAGCCCGCATCCGGCCGGAAAACACAAGCGCGCACGGGCCGAACCGGCTTTAAATCTCGCCTCGCGCTGTGAGCCGGGGCTGAACAGGGGGCGGGTATGCGCATCGGGGTTCCACGGGAGATCAAGGTTCACGAGTACCGGGTCGGACTGGTGCCGGCGGGGGTGCGCGAGCTCGCCGCGGCCGGCCACGAGGTCCTGATCGAGACGGGTGCGGGCAACGGCATCGGGGTCGACGACGCGCAGTTCCGCGCCGCCGGGGCGATGATCGCCGAGCGTGCCGCGCAGGTATTCGAGCGCAGCGACCTGGTGGTCAAGGTGAAGGAGCCGCAGCCCGCCGAGTGCGCCATGCTGCGCCCGGGGCAGGTACTGTTCACCTACCTGCACCTCGCGGCCGACCCCGGGCAGGCCCGCGGACTGATGAAGTCCGGCGCCACCGCGATCGCCTACGAGACGGTGACCGCGCCGAACGGCTCGCTGCCGCTGCTCATGCCGATGAGCGAGGTGGCGGGACGCATGTCGATCCAGGTCGGGGCCGCGAGCCTGCAGAAAGCCAACGGCGGCTTCGGGGTACTGCTCGGCGGCGTGCCGGGGGTGCCGCCCGCCAGGGTGGTGATTCTCGGCGGCGGCGTCTCCGGCACCCACGCGGCCGAAATGGCGGTCGGCCTGCGCGCCGACGTCACGGTCGTCGACCGCTCGGTGGAGCGGCTGCGCGAGCTCGCGGCGCTGTTCGGCCCGGCGCTGCGTACCGCGTACTCGACCACCGAGACCATCGAGCACCTGGTGCGCGACGCCGATCTGGTGATCGGCGCGGTGCTGGTCGCGGGCGCCGCGGCGCCCAAGCTGGTCACCCGCGCGATGGTGAAGAGCATGAAGCCCGGCGCCGTGCTGGTCGACATCGCCATCGACCAGGGCGGTTGCTTCGAGACCAGCCGGCCCACGACCCACGCGGAGCCGACCTTCATGGTCGACGGCGTCATTCACTACTGCGTAGCCAACATGCCCGGCGCGTACGCGCGGACCGCGACACAGGCGTTGACCAACGTAACCTACCGTTACTTGGAACTGCTCGCCGACCATGGGTTGGCCGAGGCGTGCCAACTGCA
>DASSQU010000096.1:0-5376 GCA_035702325.1 Steroidobacteraceae bacterium | reverse complement strand
GAGTTACACCGCCACGCACCAGCACGTCGGCGCAACCCAGACCCGCCGGGCCTGCGCCGATGATCGCGACACGTTTGCCGGTCGGCTTGACCTTGGACATGTCCGGGCGCCAGCCCATGGCGAACGCGGTGTCGGTGATGTATTTCTCGATCGCGCCGATGGTGACCGCACCCAAGCCGTCGTTGAGGGTGCAGGCACCCTCGCACAGGCGATCCTGCGGGCAGATGCGTCCGCACACCTCGGGGAGCGAGTTGGTGCGGTGGGAAAGCTCGGCCGCCTCCAGCAGATTCCCCTCTTCGATGAGCTTCAGCCAGTTGGGAATGTAGTTGTGGACCGGGCACTTCCACTCGCAGAAGGGGTTGCCGCAGGCGAGGCAGCGACCGGCCTGGCTGGCCGCGCCCGCGGCGTCGTAGGGCGAGTAGATCTCGCGGAAATCCCGCAGCCGCGCCTCGACGCTGCTCTTTCCCGGCTCGGTGCGCGGGATGTCGAGGAACTGCAGGTTCTTGTCGGCCATGTCCGGGACTGACGCCTCAGGCCGCGCGCCGCAGATTCTCGATGAGCGAGTCGATGGAGGCGGCCTTGGGTTTGACCACCCAGAACTTGGGCAGGAAGCCACGCAGGTCCGCGCTCACCTCCCCGGCCCAGGTGCTGCCGGTCTCCTCGACGTGCCGCGCGAGCAGCCCCTCGAGGTGCTGCACGTGCGATTGCATCGCCTCGGGATGAATGCGGCTGATGTCGATCAGCTCGTGGTTGTAGCGATCGACGAAGTTGCGCTCGAGGTCGAGCACGTAGGCGAAGCCGCCGGTGAAGCCGGCGCCGAAGTTGACGCCGGTACGTCCGAGCACGCACACCGCTCCGCCCGTCATGTACTCGCAGCAGTGGTCCCCGGCGCCTTCGATCACGGCCACCGCCCCGGAATTGCGTACCGCGAAGCGCTCGCCGGCGAGCCCCGCCGCGTACAGCTCACCGCCGGTCGCGCCGTACAGGCAGGTGTTGCCCATGATGACCGTGTCACGGGCCGCGAAGCGCGCACCGCGCGGGTGACGCAGCACGATGCGTCCGGCCGTCATGCCCTTGGCGACGTAGTCGTTGGCATCGCCCTCGAGATACAGGTGCAGTCCGCCGGCATTCCACACCCCGAAGCTCTGCCCGGCGCTGCCGGTGCAGCGCACCGTGAGAGGCGCGCCCTCCATGCCGTAGTTGCCCCAGCGCCGCGCGATCTCACCGGAGACGCGTGCGCCGATCGAGCGGTTGAAATTGCTGAGCCGGTAGTGCCACTCGCCGCCGGCTTTGCTCTCGATGGCCGGCAGCATGTCGCGCACCATGCGCTCGGCGAGCTCGCCGCGGTCGAAGGGCGCGTTGCGCTCGGTGACGCAGCAGCGCGGCGCGTCGCTCGCCAGGCCCGCGTCCGACAGGATCGGCGTGAGATCGAGCTTGCGCTGCTTCGGCGTAGCCCCGGGCAGCACCTCGAGGTACTCGGTGCGGCCGATGATCTCCTGCAGAGAACGCACGCCGAGGCTGGCGAGAATCTCGCGTACCTCCTCGGCCACGAACCGGAAATAGTTGATCACCATCTCGGGGAGCCCGGTGAAGTACTTCGAGCGCAGCACCGCGTGCTGGGTCGCCACCCCGGTGGCGCAGTTGTTTAGATGGCAGATCCGCAGGTACTTGCACCCCAGAGCCACTATCGGCGCGGTACCGAAGCCGAAGCTCTCCGCACCGATGATGGCGGCCTTCACCACGTCCAGCCCGGTCTTCAGGCCCCCGTCGGTCTGCAGCCGCACCCGATGGCGCAGCTCGTTCACGCGCAGCGTCTGGTGCGTCTCGGCGAGCCCGAGCTCCCACGGTGTGCCGGCGTACTTGATGGAGGAGAGCGGACTCGCGCCGGTGCCGCCGTCGTAGCCGGAGATGGTGATGAGATCGGCATAGGCCTTGGCGACTCCGGCTGCCACGGTGCCGACCCCGGGCTCGGCGACCAGCTTCACCGAGACCAGAGCGGCGGGGTTCACCTGCTTGAGATCGAAGATCAGCTGCGCCAGGTCCTCGATGGAGTAGATGTCGTGGTGCGGCGGGGGTGAGATGAGTCCCACGCCGGGCCGGGCGAAGCGCAGCGTGGCGATCATCTCGTTGACCTTGTGGCCGGGCAGCTGTCCGCCTTCGCCGGGCTTCGCTCCCTGGGCGATCTTGATCTGCAGCACCTCGGCATTCACCAGGTACTCGGTCGTCACGCCGAAGCGCCCGGACGCCACCTGCTTGATGCGCGAGTTCCTCTCGGTGCGGTAGCGCGCCGGATCCTCCCCGCCTTCGCCCGAGTTGGAGCGCGCGCCCAGGCGGTTCATGGCGATGGCGAGCGCCTCGTGCGCCTCGGGTGAGAGTGCCCCGAGTGACATGCCGGCGCTGTCGAAGCGCGCCAGCACCGCTTCAGGCGGCTCGACCTCCGCGAGCGCGATCGGCTGCCGGGGGGACTTGAGCGCGAGCAGATCGCGCAACGTCGACGCCGGGCGAGCGTTCACCAGCTGCGCGAATTCCCGGTACAGCCCGTAGTCGCCGGAGATCACCGCCGCCTGCAGCGCCGCGACCACGTCCGGGTTGTACATGTGGTACTCCCCGCCGTGTACGTACTTGAGGAGTCCCCCCTGCGCGAGCGGCTCGCGCGGGTTCCAGGCGCGCGCCGCGAGCTCGCGGGCATCCCGCTCGAGATCCTGGAAGTCCGCTCCCTGCACGCGGCTCTCGGTGCCGGTGAAGCACAGCTCCACGACCTCGTCGGCGAGCCCCACGATCTCGAACAGCTGTGAGCTGCGGTAGCTCGAGATGGTCGAGATGCCCATCTTCGACATGATCTTGAACAGCCCCTTGCGCAGCCCGGCGCGGTAGCTGCGCCCGAGCTCGAGCCGCGCCGCGAAATCGAGCTTCACCCGCCCGCGGCGCATCATCTCGAACAGCACCTGGTAGGCCATGTAGGGATACACGGCGGTGGCGCCGTAGCCGATCAGGCAGGCGAAGTGATGCGGCTCGCGCGCCGTGCCGGTCTCGATGAGCAGGTTGCACTTGCAGCGCAGCCCGAGCTTCACCAGGTGCTGGTGCACCGCGCCGGTGGCGAGCAGCGCGTGCACGGGAATGCGGCCGCGCACCAGGTAGCGGTCCGACAGCAGCAGCACGAGCTTGCCCTCGCGCACCGCACTCTCGGCCTGGGCGGCAAGCCGCAGGATCGCGCTCTTCAGGCCCTCCGCGGGTTCGTACTGCAGGTCGAGGAATTCGTGGCTGACTTCCTCGATCGCGAGAATCTGGCGCAGCTTGCGCTGCGAGAGAATCGGCGAGCCGAGCACTATCTGCCGCGCGTGCTCCGGGGCCGGCAGGAAGATGTTGCATTCGGGCCCGATCTGCGTCTGCAGCGACATGACGATCGACTCGCGCAGCGGGTCGATCGGCGGGTTGGTCACCTGGGCGAATTGCTGGCGGAAGTAGTCGTAGAGCGGGCGCACCCGGTGCGACAGCACCGGCATCGGGGTGTCATCCCCCATCGAGCCCACCGCCTCGTTCTCGTCCTCGGCGAGCACGCGGATGATGTCGTCGCGCTCCTCCTGGGTGATGTTGAACATCTTCTGGTAGAGCGCGAGCTTCTCCCGGTCCATCGGCTCGGCCGCGAGGCGCGGGTCGACCAGGTCGCTCTCGAGGTAGCGCACTCCCTGGCGCAGCCAGCTCTTGTACGGGTGGCGGATCTTGAGGATCTGGTCGATGTCGGGCGAGGCGAGCAGCTGACCCGCGGCAAGATCGAGGGCGATCATGTCGCCGGGGCCGAGCTTGCCCTTGCGCAGCACGTCCTCGGGCGCGTAGTCCCATACGCCGGTCTCCGAGGCGACCGTCAGCCAGCCGTTGCGCGTCAGCACGTAGCGCGCCGGCCGCAGCCCGTTGCGATCGAGCGTGCAGATGGCGTAGCGGCCGTCGGTGAGCGCGACTCCGGCCGGGCCGTCCCACGGCTCCATGTGCACCGAGTAGTACTCGTAGAAGGCGCGCAGCTCGGGGTCGATCGAATCGAGCCCGTGCCAGGCGGGCGGGATCAGCAACCGCATGGCGTGCAGCGGGTCGAGCCCGCCCATCAGCAGCACCTCGAGCATGTTGTCGAGGCTCTGCGAGTCCGAGCCCTCGAGTGACACCAGCGGCAGCACCTGCTGCAGCTGCGGCAGCAGCGGCGTGGTGAGCAGCGGCCCGCGCGCCGTGGCCCAGTTGCGGTTGCCGCGCACGGTATTGATCTCGCCGTTGTGGGCGAGATAGCGGTAGGGGTGCGCCAGGCGCCACTGCGGCAGCGTGTTGGTAGAGAAGCGCTGGTGGAACACCGCCACCGAGGACTCGAGGCGTGCATCGTCGAGGTCCGGGTAGAACTGCGTGAGGTGCTGCGGCATCACCATGCCCTTGTAGACGATGGTGCTCGCCGACAGGCTCGGGACGTAGAACACCGGATCGGCGGCGAGCGCCTTCTCGGCGAAGCGCCGCGCCATGAAGAGCCGGCGATTGAACGCCGCCTCGTCGAGAGCGGGATCGGGGCAGTTCACGTAGAGCTGCTCGATCGTGGGCAGCGTCTTCAGTGCCTCCGGGCCGCAGGCCTGAGGGTCGAGCGGCACCACGCGCCAGCCGGCGACTTCGAGGCCCTGGCGGGCGATCTCCTGCCCGAGCGTGGTGCGCGAGCGCTCCGCCGCACGCGCCTCGCGCGCCAGGAACACGAGTCCCGAGGCGAAGCGCCCGGCGAGCTTGAGGCCCGCCTCGGCCGCCAGCGCACGCAGAAAACCCTCGGGACGCTTCAGCAGCAGTCCGCAGCCGTCGCCGGTCTTGCCGTCGGCGGCGATGGCGCCCCGGTGGGTGAGGCGCTGCAGAGAGGCGATGGCGGTGCGCACCAGCGCGTGGCTCGGTGCATCGTCGAGACTGGCGATCAGCCCGAAGCCGCAGCTGTCGTGCTCATACGCCTCTTTATAGAGTCCGCGCTCCGGAGCTTTCATGGCAACGATCCCGATTTCGTGGCTGGCGCCGGCCACGGCCGGGGGTGCGGGGGCGAGCCACCCGCACACCCGGAAGTAAGCCGGCAATTCGTGCGCTCGGGAGATCCGCAGACCCTCGATTGCGAGGATCGCGAATGAGCAGTCGCGCACTCACACGGACCTGTAAGTCGCGGTCCCGTCGGGCGACTGTCTTACACCGACACCAGGTGTTCGATCATAGCGAGCCGCGAAGGGCTTGCAAGCACTCTTGCATCGCGTGGCCGTGTGCCGCAACATGCGCGCCGCCGCCAGTCTCCGGCGGCGAGCGAGGTGCTGGCACCGCGATGAAGCAGCGCAGAGTGTCGACTGACAGCGACCGAAGGGCCCCGCTTCAACGTCTCAACGA
>DASSQU010000095.1:0-11960 GCA_035702325.1 Steroidobacteraceae bacterium | reverse complement strand
AGCTCGCCCGCAAGGGCTTCAACGAGGCGAGCGATGCTGCGGCGGCGGATTTCGTCGTCGACTTCACTGTCGGCTCGCGGGAACGCACCGACGTGCGGTCCTATCCGGCGCCCTATCGCGGCCCGTGGATCTGGGACCGGCCGGGCTGGTGGGGCTATTCCTATTGGGGCACTGAGCTCGATGTGCGCCAGTACCGCGAGGGGACGCTGTCGATCGATATATTCGACGGCCGAAGCCGGCAGCCCGTCTGGCACGGATGGGCGAAGAAGGAGCTGACGCAGTCGGACCTCGAGCACTCCGAAGCTCCGGTGCGCGCCGCCGTGGATCAGGTGCTCGCGGGGTTCCCGCCCAGGTAGAGCCGGGTCACGCGGCGCCCGGTGTCGCTCCCCGCGACGTCAGGCGACGCGCAGCGGTTCGTCCGAGCTGCCGAGCCCGGGTTCGTGTGCCGACGTGCCGTCGCTGTCGATCTCGGTCTCAACTTCCAATGCCGGCGTGGTCTCTTCCCAGGCTTCCCTGGCGGCCGCCGCGAACGGCGCGAGCGGCTGCGCCCAATCCGTGCCTGTCATGTCGGTCTCGCTGTACCCCAGATCGTCGATTTGCACGTCGTCGACGGGTCCGGTCCAGTCCTCAGGCGGCTCCGCCAGCCCGAGCGGCAGTGTCCTCCAGGTGTCGCCATCGATCTCATCCACCTCGCCGTCGAAGCTCTGGATCCCGATAGTCCCCGAGCGGTCGTCGTAACCCGTGACCTGAAAAATCTCGCCCTTGTCCCGGCGCAGATACCACTGCCCGATCCGCGCGCTTCCCACACCGGCGTTCATGACTGCGCCTCCTCGAGTGTTCCCACGGCGCGACCCTGGCGCGATTCTCACCGGCGTGGAATACGCGCAAGTGCGGATCAGCCCGCAGGCCTGGCTGCCGGTTCCGCACGGTCAGCGCCCGATCGAGGGCCATCCGTAGTGTTCACAGTAGCCCCGTGCGCCAGGACGCGCGCACAATGGCACCGGCCCTGGTGGGCGGGAGCATGCCTATGAACGATGAATCGAACCCGTTCGCAGAGGTGGCGAAGGCCATCCAGCATTTCAAGATCCCGGGCCTGGACGTTGCGGCGCTCGTCGAAGCCGGCCGCAAGGACGCAGAGGCTCTGGTCGAAGCCAATCGCGCAGCCTACCGCGGGATGCAGGCGCTGGCGCACAAGCAGAGCGAGATTCTCACCCACGCGATGCACAGGGTCCGTGAAGTCGCGGCCCAAGCCGTCGACTCGCCTGCCGGGGCGAAGACGGCCGAGACCGCGCAAGCCGCCTATCGCAAGACCCTGACGGACATGAAGGAGCTGGCGGATATCGTGCGCAAGTCGCAGGCCGAAGCGCTCACCAGGATCACCGACCGGGCGATCGAGCACCTGCAGGAACTCAAGAAGATGATTCAGCCGAAGTAGCCGGGCGCCATGAGAGCTCATGCCCGACATGTCACCGTGGTGCTCGTGATTGCGCTGATACTGCTCGCCATCGCGACGGTCGTCGCGCGCATCGCCTCCTGAGGGTCGAAGGCGAAGGCCCCGGGGCGCTCACCCGGCGCGGGTGCCGCGCGTCGGATCCACGAGCAGCCAGCCGGCGGCGCTGGCGACGGCGAACGCCGCGCCGATGAGAAACGCCGTTGACCACGCGTGATGTCCCGACAGGTAGGCGACGATCGGCGTCGCGATCACCCCCCCGAGGTTGCCGCCGGTATTGAGCAGGCCGGAGGCCGACATCGTGTCGGCGCGGCCGACGTGCATGATGGCCGCCCAGTAAGGTCCTTCGTTGAGCTCCACCGCGGCGAAGCACAGCGCGAGCGCCGCTACGGCAAGGTAGGCGTTGGCGGCGTCCACCGCGGCAAACTGCAGCACCGCGGCGGCGGGCAGCGACAGCAGCGGCAGGACCCGCAGGCCGGTGCGCACGCCGTAACGGCTGCCGAGCGCGCTTGCCAGACTGCCCCCGACGCCCGCGCCGACGGCGGCGGCCAGTGGCGGAGTGCTCGCGAGCCAGCCGCCCTCGAGCACGGTGAAGTGCCGCTCCTGGACCAGGTAGAGGAAACACCAGTTGGCGAGGAGATAGAACACGTAGTTCATGCAGGTGTACGAGGCGGTGAGCACCAGCACGTCGCGGTTCCTGATCAGCCGCCACACGCCCGGCCAGGAGATGGCGTAATCGACGCGCGCGCCGGCATGCCCGCCGAGCTCGGCGAGCTCGGCGGCGCTCACGGCGGGGTGCTCCGCCGGCGTATCGCGCCCGTACCAGGCCCACAGGCCGATCAGCACCAGCGGCGGCAGCGCGGTCCACGCGAGCGCCCGCTGCCAGCCGAACGCCGACATCAGCCAGGCGATGAGCGGCGGCGTGAGCGCCGCGCCGAGCCCGAGCCCCATGCTCTGCAGCCCCTGCACGAGCGGCCATTTGTCGGCGGTGAACCAGGTTTCGAAGACGCCCGCGGACACGGGGAAGATCGGGCCCTGCGAGGCACCGAGCACGGCCTGCGTGGCCACCAGGCAGGCGAACAGGGCCGTTCCGGAGAGCAGCAGCGGCGCGAGCGGTGTGCCGATCGTCGCCGCGAACGCCAGCAGGCCGATGATGACGAACATCGCCCGGGCGCCGAGGCGCTGGCCGATCACGCCGCCGGGAAACTGCATCACGGTGTAGCCGACCAGCAGCGCCGCTTCGAGCCAGCCGATCTGCATCTGGCTCAGGCCGAGCTGCGGCATCAGCTGGTAGCTGGCGATGGTGATGCTGCGCTGTTGCAGATAGGCGATGAAGCCGAAGCCGAACAGGAAGGCGAAGATCCGCCAGCGCACGCGCACGCGCTGCGGAGGCGCGAGGGAATGCGCGGCACGCTCCATGGCCGGCCGAGTCTGCCCGCACCGGGGCGCTTGCGCCAGCGCGACGCCCGGGGTCTAGAATCCCGGACATGATGCTGGATCTCGAGACCGGAGCCAGCGCCCTTCTCGGGCGCGATACCGTACGTGCCCTGTCGCGGCGCTCGGATGCGCGCGGTTTGCTGCAGCTCGCCGCCCACGTGGCGCTGCTCGCGGCGAGCGGGTCCTGGGTGTGGGCGAGCCACGGCAGTGTCTGGGCCGCGCCCGCACTGCTGGTGCACGGGATCATGCTGTGCTTTCTGTTCTGCGCCCTGCACGAGAGCATCCACGGCACTGCGTTCGCGACTCGCTGGCTGAACGGCTGCGTGGCCTGGACGTGCGGCGCGCTGCTCGTGCTTCCGCCGCGGTATTTCCGGCTGTTTCATTTTGCGCATCACCGCCACACCCAGGATCCGGCGCGGGATCCGGAACTGGCGCAGCCGGGCCCGGTCACGGCGGCCGGCTATCTGTGGCGCATCTCGGGCTTGCCGTACTGGCGGGAGCGGCTGACGGTCACGCTGCGCCATGCGCTCACCGGGCGGGCGACGGAGGCGTTCATACCGCCGGCGAGTGCCTCCGGCGTCGTGCGGGAGGCACGGGTGCTCTGGGCGTCGTACCTGGGCGTGCTGGCGCTGTCGGTGTATCTGCGGCGCGCGGATGCGCTGCTCTACTGGGTGGTGCCCGCGATTCTCGGGCAACCGTGGCTGCGGGCGTTTCTGCTGGCGGAGCACGTCGATTGCCCGTTGACTGCCGACATGCTCGCGAACACCCGCACGACGCGCACCAACGCCGCGGTGCTGCTGCTCGCCTGGCGGATGCCTTATCACGCCGAGCACCACTACCTCCCGGTGGTGCCTTTTCACGCGCTCGGGCGGCTCCATGCGCTCATCGGAGCGCGCGTGCGGGTGACCGCGCCCGGTTACCTGGCGCTGCATCGCAGTCTGCTGCGGCGCTACCGCGCGGCCGGCGCTGCACCGCGGGCGGCCTGAACGTCCGGACGCCGTCTGCGGCCGGTTACTTCCCCTGGAAGCGGTACGCGATCCGCAGTCCCACGGTGCGCGGACGATTGATGGTGTTCATCTTGACGAACTCGGCGTAGGAAGCCGAGAGGATCGCCCGGGTATCGGTGAAGTTCTGCGCGTACAGCTCGGCGTTCCACGCACCCGCGCCGAGCCCGGCCGAGGCGTCGTAGGTGGTGAATCCCGGATCGTCGAAATTGGTCGGCACTCCCTGCAGCGTGGTCTGCTGCGGGTTCACGGTGGCGTAGGAGTGGGCCTGGTGAGCGGCTCCGATCTGCACGAAGCCATCGTAGTCTCCGAGCCGCAGCTCGTAACGCGCCCGCAGGTTGCCTTCGAAGGGCGGCGACAGCGCGAGCGGCTGGCCGAGCTCGCCGAAGGGGTTGACGACGTTGGTGATCGGCTGACCGTTGGTGCCCACCAGGCTCAGGTTCTTGACGTTCTCGCTGCTGTTCCAGGCAGCCGAGCCGGCCAGCATGAAGCCGCCGAAAAGCCGCCAGATGAGCTGAGTCTCGGCACCGCGCACGCGGTAGTTCGGTCCGTTGGTGGTGAACACCAGGTTGCCCGTCACGCCCGGGTCGAAGATGCTCAGCTGGACGTGGTCCCAGTTCTCCTGATAGACGGCGCCGTTGAATTGCAGGCGATGGTCGAGCCACTCGGTCTTCCATCCGATTTCGTTGTTGGTGAGGGAGTCGGGATCGTACGAGATCGGCGGCACCCACACTCCCGACAGCGGTCCGTGTACCACGGCCTGGGCACGGTTGAAGCCGCCGGGGCGGAAGCCCTGCGACCAGGTGTAGTAGGCCATGACGTCGGGAGTCACGTGCCAGGTGAGATTGGCGCGGCTGCGGGTGCCGACGTAGGACTTGCGCAGATGCTTGGCGTCGAGGTTGTTGAGGTTGCTCAGCACGCCGGTGGCGAGCGTGCTGACGCAGGGATTCGGTGGCACTGACCCGTCGTACGGGCCGTTGATTTCGCAGCCGAAGCTGCCGACGTTCGATCCGAGCTCGAAGTCCCGGATGTCGTACCAGCGCGTCCCGGCGGTCAGCGTGAGCACCTTCGGCACCAGGTCGAAGTCGATCGAGGTGAAAGCCGCGGTCTGCTCGTAGCCGCGCGTGATGTCGTCGAAGAACACGTCCCCGGGCGGGCGCACGCTCGGATCGTTCGAGGTCACCGGGAAATTGCTCGGCGGCGTCGTGTATGGATCGATGCTGGGCGGGCCGATGGGATAGAAGTGCGGGCTCGTGCCGTAGTGCCAGTCGGTCTGCTCGTGAATCCGGTACTGGTCCCAGAATATGCCCACCAGACCGCGCAGCCGCCGGTCGTCCGGCGTGCTGAGCCGCAGCTCGTGGCTCTGGTGGGTGGTGCGCTGATGGTCGGTCCAGAACGTGTGCGGCGAGTAGCAGAAACCCGCACTGCCGGGTGTCGCCACGCCGCCCACGAACGGGTAGCCGGGATAGTCGCACTGGTAGTAGCCGGCGTAGGTGCCGCGCGAATAGTTGGTGTAGTCCTGCAGCTGATCGACGCTGCGGTCGAGGAACGCTCCGGTGTACACCAGCCGCAGCGCGGCAATGCGGCCGTCGAGCGTCCAGGCGGTGTTCTCGAACTTGTCTTTGTTGAAGCTCGGTCCGAAGAGCTGCACCGAGAGATCGGGCAGCGGCGTTCCCAGCCCGTCGTATTCCTCGGACCAGAATACCCCCTCGGCGTCGATGCTCTGGTAGGACTGCGTGAGCAGGGCCTGCCAGTCGTCGTTGAACCTGTACAGCACCTCGGCGCGCATGCCCTTGTAGGTGGCCGGATTGATGGCGTTCGCCACCAGGTTGAAGTTGTTGATCGGTCCGCTGTTCGGCGGCACCACGCCGTTGAAGTAATTGACCACCACGCGGTCGGTGGCGGCGCGGGTGAAGGTCGCCGGTATGTTGTTGATGTAGCCGCCGCGCCGGTCGCTGTAGACGACGGCGCGCGCCGCCAGGCGGTCTTCCACCAGCGGCAGGTTGATGACGGCGTCGAGCGCGGCGCTCGGGTCGCCGTGTGCGGTGGTCCCGTAACCGGCGTCGAAGGCGGCCTCGGTGACGTTCAGTTTCGGCTTGTTGGTGATGTAGCGCAGCACGCCGGCCTCGGCCCCCGCGCCGAACAGCGTGCCCTGTGGTCCTTCGAGCACTTCGATGCGCTCGAGATCCACCGCATAAACGTCGAGATTGCGCCCCGGGACCTCGCCCGACTGCTCGTCGAGATAAACGGCGACGTTCGGGAAGCTCTCGGTGGCGCCGGCGCCCTGGGTTCCACCCGAGCCGCCGACCGACAGGCCGCGCATGTTGATATCGCCCTGCGCGGGTCCGAAGCTCGTGGCAGTCACATTCGGCAGGTACTTCACGAAGTCGTTGAAGGTCTGGACGTTGAGCTGCCTGAGCGTGTCGGCGGTCAGCGCCTGAATGGTGATCGGCACGTCCTGCAGGTTCTCCGCGCGGCGGGTGGCGGTGACGATGACTTCCTGCAGGCCGCCCGTGGAGGCCTCGAGCGGAGTATCGGCGGAGTGCACCGCCTGTGCGGCGGGCGCGCTCAGGATGGCCGCGACTGCCCGTGACACCGTGCGCTTGATCTTCATCGCCTGCCCCTTCGCCCGGGCTTGTTATGCGGATTCACCCGGGTCTGCGACTCGCGGACAGTTTACGGCTCCGCTCGCCCGATGGTCTACGGCCGCGGCCCGCTGCTGAGGGGGTAGCCGGCGGCGCGCCACGCCTGCAGTCCGCCATCGAGAGCGGCGGCGCGGCGGTAGCCCATCTCGCGCAAGGTCGCGGTGGCGAGCGTCGATATCCGCCCGAGCTCACAGTAGGCGACGATGCGCCGCGTCGGGTCGGGCAATGCGTCGTTCACCAGCAGCTCGAGCTGGCCGCGCGGCAGAAGCCTCGCTCCCGCTACGTGTCCCTGCTCGTAGGCGTCGCGCTCGCGCACATCGAGCACCAGCAGCTCACCGTCGGCGGCCGCGGTGCGCATCCTGAGCTCCGCGAGTGATATGAACGGCACGCTCGCGGCCGCCTCGGCCAGCATCTGCGCCACGCTCTTGCCGCCGCTCATGTTGGTGCGCAGCGCCTCGGTGAGGTGAGCGGGCATGCTGAGATTCAGGTTGCGCATGGTCTGCACGAAGTCCGCGCGCTCGCGCTTCTGCAGCCGCGGATTGGTGGCGAGCTCCTCGCCGATGGTCGAATGGCTGCGGCCCTGGTACTCGTGTGCCGGGTGCACCTTGAGGGCCGGGTCGAGGCGCAGCACGCGGTCGAACAGGCTCGCGTAGAGTGCCTCCGGATCCCCGCCCGGCAGGTCGGTCCGGCCGGCGGCGCCGATCAGCAGCGTGTCGCCCGTGAACAGCCGATCCTCGACCTGCAGGCAGATCGAGTCGCGGGTGTGTCCGGGCGTGTACAGCACCTGCAGCCGCAGCTTCCCCACCGCCAGCATTTCGCCCTCATCGAGGGCGAGGGTGACGAACGGCGCCGGGCTCGCGCGGTGCATGGCGACCGGCGCCTCGAGCCGGCGGGCGAGTTGCCGCGTAGCGGAGAAATGGTCGGCGTGGGTGTGCGTATCGACCAGGTAGTGAATCCTGAACCCGTCGCGCGCCGCCTGCGCCAGGTAGCGGTCGATGAGGCCGATCTCCGGATCGATCAGGGCGGCGCTGCAGGTGTCGGCGCAGCCGACCAGATAGGACTGGCAGCCGCCCGTGCTGAATTGCTGGAAGATCATCGGGACCCCCTTCGCGCCTCGCGTTCTCTCGCGCCACGCCCGGTCGCGTAGCCCGCTCCCCCGAGCGCGGCCGGAGCGCCAGCGCGCTCGCTAAATGCCGCGGAACGCCCGGAAATTCTGCTGCTCGGAACCTACCACATGGCGAACCCGGGGCGCGACATTCACAACATGCAGGCCGACGACGTGCTCGCGCCGCGACGCCAGCAGGAGCCGAGGCAGCTGCTTGAAGTGCTGAAGAAATTTCGCCCCACCAAGATCGCGATCGATGCGACGGTCAGGCTGCGCAAGCTCGCCGACCTGAGGTACCAGGCGCAGAACAGAATTTCGGTAAGTGCTTCCACGTATGGCGATGCGTGCTACGACTGCCGGAGACTTCATGACAAGACGTGAGGCGCACCGCCACCACGCATCAGCAGGCACAGTTCGCCGGGGGGAGACAAGTGAAGACTGCGATCATCGAACCGGGCACGCACGGGCGCGTCCACGTGAACTTCAAGAAGCGCTATGCAAACTACATCGGCGGCAAGTGGGTGCCACCGATGAAGGGGGAGTATTTCGAAGACGTCACTCCCGTGACGGGGCACGCGCTGTGCGAAGTACCCCGCTCCTGTGCCGACGACGTCGAGGCGGCTCTCGATGCCGCGCATGCCGCCAAGGCAAAGTGGGGCAGGACCTCGGCCGCCGAGCGCGCCGTGCTCCTCAACAGGATCGCTGACCGGCTGGAGGCGAACCTCGACTACCTCGCCACGGTTGAGACCTGGGACAACGGCAAGCCGATTCGCGAAACGACGGCCGCCGACCTGCCGCTGGCGATCGATCATTTCCGCTACTTCGCCGGCTGCGTGCGCTCGCAGGAAGGCTCGATCGCCGAGATCGACGACGACACCGTCGCATATCACTTCCACGAGCCGCTCGGCGTCGTGGCCCAGATCATTCCGTGGAACTTCCCGCTGCTGATGGCCGCCTGGAAGCTGGCGCCGGCACTTGCAGCCGGCAACTGCGTGGTGCTGAAGCCCGCCGAGCAGACACCGGTGTCGATTCTGGCGGTACTCGAGCTGATCGGCGACTTACTGCCGCCCGGTGTGCTGAACGTGGTCAATGGCTTCGGAGTCGAGGCCGGCAAGCCGCTCGCCGCGAGCAAGCGGGTGGCGAAGGTCGCCTTCACCGGGGAGACGTCCACCGGGCGGCTCATCATGCAGTATGCATCGCAGAATCTCATTCCGGTGACGCTCGAGCTCGGGGGCAAGTCGCCCAACATCTTTTTCGCCGACGTGTGTGCGCAGGATGACGCCTTTTTCGACAAGGCGATCGAAGGGTTCGTCATGTTCGCGCTCAACCAGGGCGAGGTGTGCACCTGCCCGTCACGCGCGCTCATTCAGGAGTCCGTCTACGAGCGCTTCATGGAACGGGCGCTGAAGCGCGTCGCCGGCATCAAGCAGGGCGATCCGCTCGATCCTGCGACGATGATCGGCGCGCAGGCCTCGAGCGAGCAGCTGCAGAAGATACTCTCGTATATGGACATCGCACGCCAGGAGGGTGCCAAGGTGCTGGCGGGCGGCGGGCGTGCGCGAATCAACAGCGGCCTGCAGGACGGTTACTACGTGCAGCCGACGGTGCTGCGCGGCAACAATAAGATGAGGGTCTTTCAGGAGGAGATCTTCGGGCCGGTGGTGTCGGTCACGACCTTCGGGGATCAGGCCGAGGCGCTCGAGATCGCCAACGATACGCTCTACGGTCTCGGCGCCGGTGTGTGGTCACGGGACGCCAACACCTGCTATCGCATGGGGCGCGCGATTCAGGCCGGGCGTGTCTGGACCAACTGCTATCACGCTTACCCGGCGCATGCGGCATTCGGCGGCTACAAGCAGTCGGGCATCGGCCGCGAAACACACAAGATGATGCTCGATCACTACCAGCAGACCAAGAACCTGCTGGTCAGCTACTCGCCGAAGGCGCTGGGGTTCTTCTAAGTCCGGGGAGTCGCCGCTGCACGCAACGCGCCGCGTGCGGCGGCGCTCACGGCCGCCCGCCGAGCCGCAGCGGCGCCGGGCGCTTCCCGGCCGTTTCCAGCGCCGCCCCGCAAGGCTTATTCTCTGCAGCATGAGTGCCGTGCGAGGCCGACGCAGATGAAGGCGGGCGCCAGGGCCAGGGGTCTGGTCATGAAGGAGAGCCCGCGCCGCGGTGCGCGGCTGATCCCGGTGAGCGAAGCTGAGCGGGCCGCGCGCCGGCGGCTCGCCGCCTGCTACCGGGTGTTCGATTACCTCGGGTGGACCGAGTCGATCTTCAATCACATCACGCTGCGCGTCCCCGGGCCGGAGACGATCTTCCTCATCAATCCCTTCGGGCTGCATTACAGCGAGGTGACGGCCTCCAACCTCGTCGCCGTCGACGTCGAGGGCAGCCCGGTGCGCCCCGCCGCGCATCCCGTCAACCTCGCCGGCTTCGTGACCCACAGCGCCATTCACGGACACATCGCCGCCGCGCACTGCGTGATGCACACCCACACCACCGCCGGCAGCGCGGTCGCCTGCAGTGAGCACGGGCTGTCGCACGACACCTTCTACGGGGCACAGCTTCACGGTCGGGTCGCCTACCACACCTTCGAGGGCGTGACGGTGAATGCGGCGGAGCGCGCGCGCCTGCTGGCGAGCATCGGCGACAAGCGCCTGGTCATTCTGCGCAACCACGGCCTGCTCACCTGGGGCGAGACGCTGGAGGAGGCCTTCATGTGGCTGTGGCTGCTGCAGCGCGCCTGCGACATCCAGGTCGCGGCGGCGCCGCTCGGACCGCTGACGCGGCTGCCGGCGCAGGTGCTGGCGCAGACGCATCTCGAGGCGGCCGGCGAGCAGCCCGAAGTCTGCGAGGCGGTGTTCGCCGCGCTGGTGAGGAAGATCGATTCCCGGGATCCTTCCTACCGGAAGTGAGACCCGTCCGGCGAAGCCCTGAACGGGGCGAGCAGCTCCCGGCAGGCGCCCACCAGCAGCGTGGTGTCCACACCGACCGCGACGAAGGTCGCGCCGGCGTCCAGGTAGGCGCGCGCCAGCGCGCGGTCGGAGCTGAGCACCCCGGCCGCCTTGCCGGCGGCGCGCACCGTGGCGATCCCGCGCAGGATGGCGGCGTGCACGCGCGGATCGCCGCTGCGTCCGAGCAGGCCCATCGACGCCGCGAGATCCGCGGGACCGAAGAACACGCCCTCGACCCCGTCGGTGGCGGCGATCGCGCCGAGATTCTCCAGGCCCGTCAGGGATTCCACCTGCACCAGCACGCACAGCTCGCGGGCGCAGTGCTGCAGGTAGTCCTCGATCTGATTCCAGCGCGAAGCGCGCGCCAGCGCACTGCCGACGCCGCGCATTCCCGCGGGCGGATAGCGCGTCGCCGCCACGATGCGCGCGGCCTGGGCGGCGGACTCGACCATCGGCACGAGCAGATTGCACGCGCCGATATCCAGGTAGCGCTTGAGCAGCGTCGCATCGTCCGAGGCGGTACGGACCACGGCGTGCGCCGGATAGGGTGCGATCGCCTGCAGCTGGCGCAGAATGCTGCGCGGATTGTTGGGGGCGTGCTCGCCATCGAGGGCGAGCCAGTCGAAGCCGGTGCTGGCGAGGAGCTCGCTCGCGTAGGCGTCCGCGAGCCCGACCCACAGGCCGATCTGGGGCCGGGCGGTGCGCAGCGCGTGCTTGAAGGCGTTATCGGGCAGCTGCATGCGGCATCCCTCAGGTGAAGCGGATCGAGATGATTCCGAGCGGGCCGAAATCCGCGCGCAGCGCGTCGCCGCGCGCCGCGGTCGTGGGGCGGGTGAACGAGCCGCTCAGCACGAAATCCCCGGCGTTGAGCTGCTCGCCGTAGGGCGCGAGCTTGTTGGCGAGCCAGGCGACGCCGGTCGCGGGGTGGTCCAGAACCCCGGCCGCGAGGCCGGTCTCCTCGATCACCCCGTTCTTGTAGAGCAGCGCGCCCACCCACCGCAGGTCGAGCGTGCCGGGCTGCGCCCGGCTGCTCCCGGGAACTACCCCGGCATTGGCGGCGAAATCGGCGATGGTATCGAACACCTTGCGCGGCGCGCGGGTGTCGCGGTCGAACTGCTCGATGCGGGCATCGATGATCTCGAGCGCCGGAGTCACGTAGGCGGTGGCGTCCAGCACTTCGCTCGGGGTGACTTCCGGACCGCGCAGCGGCCGCTCGAGCACGAAGGCCAGCTCGACCTCGACTCGCGGAGCGATGAAGCGCCCGGCGGGGATGTCGGCGCCGTTGGCGAAGAACATGTCGTCCATCAGCGGCGCATAGTCGGGCTCGGTGATCTGGGACGCCTGCTGCATGGCGCGCGAGGTGAG
>DASSQU010000094.1:0-9970 GCA_035702325.1 Steroidobacteraceae bacterium | reverse complement strand
GAGCATGGCGGCGAACAGCTCGAACGCCTCGCGCTTGAACTCGAAGCGGTAGTCCTTCTGCGCGTAGCCGCGCAGGTGAATGCCCTGGCGCAGGTAGTCCATCGCCGCCAGGTGCTCGCGCCAGTGCTGATCGAGCTTCTGCAGCATCACGTCCTTCTCGACGTGGCGCATGACCGGCGCGCCGATGCGCGCCACCTTGGACTCGTAGGTCTCGTCGACCGCGCGTATCACCCGTTCGCGCAGCGTCTGGCTCTCGAGCTCCGGCTCCTGCCTGAGCCAGCTTTCCGGATCGATGCGCGTGTTGAAATCGCGCAGCAGCGCCTCGGCGAGCCCCTTGAGATTCCAGTCGGCGGGAGCGGCGTGCTTCGGCAGGTGCTCATCCAGCAGGCCGCCCACCGAGTCCGCCATCAGTCCGCGAATCGCCGCCGACAGGTCCTCGGTCGCCATGATCTCGGTGCGCTGCTGGTAGACCACCTTGCGCTGGTCGTTGGCGACGTCGTCGAACAGCAGCAGCTGCTTTCTGATGTCGAAGTTGTGCGACTCGACCTTGCGTTGCGCCTTCTCGATCTGGCGGGTGAGCATGCCGCTCTCGATGACCTCGCCCTCCTTCATGCCGGCCATCTGCAGCAGCCGCTTGGTGCGCACCGGGTCGCCGAAGATGCGCATCAGGTTGTCTTCCATCGACAGGTAGAAGCGGCTCGAGCCCGGATCGCCCTGGCGGCCCGAGCGGCCGCGCAGCTGATTGTCGATGCGCCGCGACTCGTGGCGCTCGGTGCCGACGATGTGCAGCCCTCCGGCGGCCACCACCCTGTCGTGGCGTGTCTGCCACTCAGCGCGCAACTGCTCGCGCTGCGCCGGCTCGATCTCGCCGGCGGCCGCGAGCTCCGCCTCGAGATTGCCGCCGAGCACGATGTCGGTGCCGCGGCCGGCCATGTTGGTGGCGATCGTCACGGTCCCCGGGCGGCCCGCCTGGGCCACGATGTGCGCCTCGCGCTCGTGCTGCTTGGCGTTCAGCACCTGGTGCGCGACGCCCTCCTTGTGCAGCAGCCCCGAGAGGAACTCCGAAGTCTCGATCGAGGTGGTGCCGACCAGCGCCGGCTGCTCGCGCGCTACGCAGTCGCGGATGTCCTCGATGATTGCCTGGAACTTGTCCTTCTGCGTGAGGTACACGAAGTCGGGGTTGTCCTTGCGGACCATCGGCCGGTGGGTCGGGACGACCACCACCTCCAGGCCGTAGATCTGCATGAACTCGGGGGCCTCGGTGTCGGCCGTGCCGGTCATGCCGGAGAGCTTCCGGTAGATGCGGAAGTAGTTCTGGAAGGTGATCGAGGCGACCGTCTGGTTCTCCTCGCGCACCCGCACGCCCTCCTTGGCCTCCACCGCCTGGTGCAGGCCGTCGGACCAGCGCCGGCCGATCATGGTGCGCCCGGTGAACTCGTCGACGATGATGACCTCGCCGTTGCGCACGATGTACTCGACGTCGCGCTTGTAGAGCGCGTGCGCGCGCAGCGCGGCGTTCAGGTGGTGCATCAGGCGGATGTTGGCCGGGTCGTACAGGCTCTCACCTTCGCGCAGCAGCCCCGCCTCGAGCATCAGCTGCTCGACGCGCTCGTGACCGGCCTCGGTGATGTGCACCTGCTTGGTCTTCTCCTCGACCGCGAAATCGCCCGGCCCCTCCTCTTCCTTCTGACGCGTGAGCCGCGGCACCAGCTGATTGATCCGCAGGTACAGCTCGGTCGACTCCTCCGCCGGGCCGGAGATGATGAGCGGCGTGCGCGCCTCGTCGATGAGGATCGAGTCGACCTCGTCGACGATCGCGAAGCTCAAGCTTCGCTGCACCCGGTCCTCGAGCCGGAAAGCCAGGTTGTCGCGCAGGTAGTCGAAGCCGAACTCGTTGTTGGTGCCGTAGGTGATGTCGCAGGCGTAGGCGGCGCGCTTCTCGGGCTGGCTCTGCGCGTTCTTGATCACCCCGACCTCGAGCCCGAGGAAGCGGTACACCGGCCCCATCCAGTCCGCGTCGCGCTGCGCCAGGTACTCGTTCACCGTGACGATGTGCACGCCCTCGCCGCCGAGCGCATTGAGGTAGGCCGGCAGCGTCGCCACCAGCGTCTTCCCCTCGCCGGTGCGCATCTCCGCGATCATGCCCTTGTGCAGCACGATGCCGCCGATCAGCTGCACGTCGAAGTGCCGCATCCTGAGGGTGCGAACCGCGGCTTCGCGCACCACCGCGAAGGCCTCCGGCAGGAGCTCATCGAGCGTCGCCCCGGCCTTGAGCCGCGCGCGGAACTCGTCGGTCTTGGCGCGCAGTGCGGCGTCGGTGAGCGCCTTGATCTGGGGCTCGAGCTCGTTGGCCGAGCGCACGTAGCGGCCATAACCGCGGATCAGCCGCTCATTGCGGCTGCCGAAGACACGCGTGAGGAACTGCAGCAAGCGGTGTCCGTCTTGAGGAGTGGAAATCTCTTGCCCGACAGGCAGTTAGCGCCCCTGCCCGGCACGCAAGGCGGCGTATTGTACGCAATAGACGCGAGCGACGCCCAATTGGTTCTCGCCCGGCTCGGATCGAGGAGGAGGCGCGCGTCGGCGCGCGTCCGCGAAGGGAGCGCCGCGGGCTGCGGGCGCGGGTCAGCGCCCGATGAAGGAGAGCGGGTCTACCTGGCGCCCGTTGCGCAGCACTTCGAAGTGCACGTGCGGACCGGTCGAGCGGCCGGTCGAGCCCATGAGCGCGATCGGCTCGCCGCGCGTGACCGTCTGGCCGACGCTCACCAGCATGCGCTCGTTGTGCGCATAGCGCGTCACGTAGCCGTCGCCGTGATTGATCTCGACCAGCCTGCCGAAGCCGGAGCGCTCGCCCGCCCAGGTGACGACCCCGGCGGCGACCGCGACCACGTTCGAGCCGACGGAGCCGGCGAAGTCGACCCCCTTGTGGAAAGCCTCGCGGCCGTCGAAGGGATCGGCCCGCTCGCCGAAATAGGAGGAGATGAACCCGGTGGTGACCGGCCGGCCTTCGGGGTGGATTTCTTCCTTCAGCTCGCGCGCCAGAATTACGTTCTCGAGCGCCGTCAGCTGCGAGTCGCGCAGCTCCACCCGCTGCTCGAGCCTGCTCAGCATCGCCGACAGGTCCGGGATCTGGGCGCTCACTGCATCGCCCTCGGGGCCGCCCGTGGGCGGATCGTGATCGAAGTTGAACTCGCGGCTGTCGATATCCGCCATCTCGGTGAGGCGCTTGCCGAGGGCATCGAGCCGGATCACGTGGGCGTTGACTTCTCCTAAGCGCATCGCCATGGCGTCGACCCGCAGCTGCAGCTGCTGGCGGAGATCTGCGATCTGCTGTTTCTGCTGGGCGAGGAGCCCGGCGAAGTGAGTGGTTTCGGCGAGTGCCAGGCGCCGGTGATCGCCGCGCCCGAATTGCAATCCGAGGGCGAACGCTCCCCCGAAGGTGGCGACCGCCAGCACGGCGACGAGGCCGAGCGTGACAGGATGGGTCAGGTTGATCTGCCGGGCTCGGCCGCGGCGGCGGGAGAGCAGTATGAGGTTCATGTCTGGCGCCTCGAGCCCCCGGTTAGTCGATCACACAGGGTGCCCGCTGCCACGAGCCCCGGGCGTAAACCGCCCTGTTCTGGTTCGGAAAAATGCCTGTACGATGCTGGCAACCCCGCCGTCATGGCTCCTCGCTTTAGACCGGTGGCTTTGCGTCCCCGCCTTTCGGCGGGTTTGCCCTAAACAGCTCAACGTCAATATGCCCAAGAAGGTGCGCCGAAACAAGCGAGGCAGTACGGCAGTGAGGACTCGAGCAGGCCCCGCCGCCGCGCACGGGCATTCTGTAAAGGAGCTGCTGGCCCGGAGCAGCGCCGCCTTGACGCGCGTCACAGATCAGGCCGAGCGCGCGAACCGCTGGAATTCGTGGCTCGCCGAGCACCTGCCGCCGGAGCTGCGGGGCCGGGTTTCCGGTGTCGTCGAGCGCTCCGGCACGCTGGTGATCTTCGCCGAATCCGCCGCCTGGGCCGCCAGGATGCGCTACGCGGTCCTCGGGCTCGAAGCGGCCATCCGCGCCGCCCGCCCCGGGATCCTCGCCGCGGCGGTGCGCGTTCTGCCCCGTCGCTAAACGGCGACGCTCAGCCCCTCGGCCCGGGCAGCGCCGGCGCCTCGATGTAGGAGATCGGCGCGTCGGCGTAGGACTGGAACACCACTTCCTCCCAGGTGGAGGCGTCACCGAGCAGCATGCGCAGCAGCCGGTTGTTGAGGGCGTGACCGGACTTGTAGCCGCTGAACTCGCCGATCAGGCTGTGCCCGAGCAGATACAGGTCGCCGATGGCGTCGAGGATCTTGTGCTTGACGAACTCGTCCTCGTACCGCAGCCCGTCCTCGTTCAGCACCCGGAAGTCATCGAGCACGATGGCGTTGTCGAGGCTGCCACCGAGGGCCAGGTTGCGCGCGCGCAGCGTCTCCATGTCGCGCATGAAGCCGAAGGTGCGCGCCCGGCTCACTTCCTTGAGGAAGGAGGTGGTGGAGAAGTCCATCGAGGCGTGCTGCGCGCGGCGCTTGAAGATCGGGTGGTTGAACTCGATCTCGAAGTTGACCTTGAAGCCGTCGAACGGGTCGAACTGCGCCCACTTGTCGCCGTCCTCGACCCGCAGGCGCTTCTTGAGGCGCATGAAGCGCTTCGGGGTACGCTGCTCCTCGATACCCGCCGACTGCAGCAAGAACACGAAGGGACCCGCGCTGCCGTCCATGATCGGCACCTCGGCCGCCGACAGCTCGACGATCGCATTGTCGATGCCGAGGCCCGCGAACGCCGACAGCAGGTGCTCGACCGTGGAGACGCGCTGTTCGCCCCTGCCGAGCGTCGTGCCGAGCATGGTGTCGCAGACGTTTTCGGCGCGCGCGCGGATATCCACCGGGTGCTCGAGGTCGCTGCGCCGGAACACGATCCCCTCGTCGGCCCCCGCGGGCCGCAGCGTCATCAGGACCTTCTTGCCGGTGTGCAACCCGACGCCGGTGGCGCGGATCGAGTTCTTGAGCGTTCGCTGTCCGACCATGCTGACTGGCTTGACCTTCCCGGAACTAACGAGCGCCGCCCGCAGCCCGATGACCCACCGCACCGGCGAGCACCGTCGGGTCGGGGCCGCCGCGACCGCCGGCGACCCTCCCCTGGAGCCTCGACCAACGCGCGCTACCGTATCACATCAATCAGCCTGCCGCCGCAGGAATGCGGGGATGTCCAGCAGCTCCTCGGCGTCCGCCGGCACGCGCAACCCGTCGCCGACCGCCCGCTGGCGTTGGACCGTCGGCTTGTCGAGCTCGGCGTAGTCCCCGCTCGAGAGGGGTGCGCGGCGCACCACGCGCATGGCCGGCTCGCTGCGACTCTCACGCAGGTCGCGCTCACGCAGGTCGCGTTCGCGCGGGTCGCGTTCGCGCGGTTGCGCAAGCGGCGGACGCGCTGCGGCCGCGGGCCGCCCGAGGCCGGTCGCCACCACCGTGACGCGCACCTGGTTGGTGAGCTCCGGATCGATCACGGTCCCCACCACCACGGTCGCGTCCTCGGAGGCGAACTGCTTGACGATCTGCCCGACTTCCTGGAATTCGCCGATGGACAGATCCATGCCGGCGGAGACGTTCACCAGGATGCCGTGCGCGCCCGAGAGATTGATGTCCTCGAGCAGCGGCGAGGACACGGCGGCCTCGGCCGCCGCCCGCGCGCGACCTTCACCGCTCGCCGCGCCCGAGCCCATCATCGCCATGCCGGTCTCGGCCATCACGGTGCGCACGTCGGCGAAGTCGACGTTGATGAGGCCGGGACGCGTGATGAGCTCGGCGATGCCCTGCACCGCGCCCTGCAGCACCTGGTTGGCGGCCTTGAAGGCATCCAGCAGCGTGGTCTGCGCCCCCAGCACCGTCAGCAGCTTCTGGTTGGGAATGGTGATCAGCGAATCGCAGAACTTGGAGAGCTCGCCGATGCCGTTGTCGGCGACGTGCGCACGCTTGTTACCCGCCATCTCGCAGGGCTTGGTGACCACCGCGACGGTGAGGATGCCGAGCTCCTTGGCCACCTGCGCCACCACCGGCGCCGCACCGGTGCCGGTGCCGCCGCCCATGCCGGCGGTGATGAACAGCATGTCGCAGCCCTCGACGAGCTCGACGATGCGGTCGCGGTCCTCCATCGCCGCCTGCCGGCCGACCTCCGGGTCGGCGCCGGCGCCGAGCCCCTTGGTGATGTTGCAGCCGATCTGCAGTGCCGTCTTCACCTTGGCATGCTTCAAGGCCTGCGCATCGGTGTTGATGCACATGAACTCCACGCCGTCGATGCCGGCGCTGACCATGTGCGCCACGGCGTTGCCGCCGCCGCCGCCCACGCCGATCACTTTGATCACGGCGCTCTGGCTGTATGCGTCCATCAATTCAAACATGTGTCAGGCTCCTTACACGAAAAACACGGTTGGTTGAGTCGGTCGTCATTCGCTCTGTCAGCTTCAAAAGTTGCCCTGGAACCAGGAACGCATGCGGTCGAAGACCGACTTGGCGTTGCCGGTGAGGGAGTGCCCGCGCCGCGCGGGCATGACGTTGTCACGCGCGTAGAGCAGCAGGCCCACGCCCGTGGAAAAGATCGGGTTGCGCACCACGTCGCTGAGGCCCTGCACCGCCTGCGGGCTGCCTAAGCGCACCGGCACGTGAAACACCTCCTCGGCGAGCTCGATGGCGCCTTCCATCTTGGAGCTGCCCCCGGTGAGCACGACGCCGGCGGCGATCACCTCCTCGAAGCCGCTGCGGCGCAGCTCGTCGCGCACCAGCGCGAACAGCTCCTCGTAGCGCGGCTCGACGACTTCGGCGAGCGTCTGGCGCGCGAGGCGCCGCGCCGGGCGCTCGCCCACGCTCGGTACCTCGATGCTCTCGTCGGGGTTGGCGAGCTGCGAGAGCGCGCAGGCGTAGCGGATCTTGATGTCCTCGGCGTACTGCGTCGGGGTGCGCATCGAGACCGCGATGTCGTTGGTGACCTGGTCGCCGGCGATCGGGATCACCGCGGTGTGGCGGATCGCGCCGTTGGAGAACACCGCCAGATCGGTGGTGCCGCCGCCGATGTCGACCAGGCACACGCCGAGCTCCTTCTCGTCCTCGGTGAGGACCGCAAAGCTCGATGCCAGCTGCTCGAGCACCACGTCCTCGACCTCCAGGCCGCAGCGCTGGATGCACTTCTCGATGTTCTGCGCCGCGGAGTCGGCCCCGGTGACGATGTGCACCTTCGCCTCGAGCCGCACCCCGGACATGCCCACCGGATCGCGGATGCCCTCCTGACCGTCGACGATGAACTCCTGCGGCAGCACGTGCAGGATCTTCTGATCGGCGGGAATGGCCACCGCCTTGGCGGCGTCGATCACGTGCTCGACGTCGCCGTGCGACACCTCCTTGTCGCGCACCCCGACCACGCCGTGGGAGTTGAGGCTGCGCACGTGGCTGCCGGCGATGCCGGCGAACACCGAGTGAATCTCGCAGCCGGCCATGAGCTCGGCCTCCTCCACGGCGCGCTGGATGGATTGCACCGTGGACTCGATGTTGACCACGACTCCCTTCTTCAGGCCGCGCGAGGGCTGCGATCCGAGTCCGAGCAGCTCGATCGAGCCGTCGGCGCCGACTTCGCCGACCAGCGCCACCACCTTGGAGGTGCCGATGTCGAGGCCGACGATCAGGTTACGGTCCGAGCGCTTAAGCATCGCGGCCCCCGCCTTTGCCGCTCGCGCGCCGCGTGCCGCTGCGCCAGCCGATGGCAAATCCGTTCGTATAACGCATGTCCACGTAGGAGATTTCCTCGCCGCGCTGCGTGACGAGCTTCAGCGCGGCGTTCATGAATTTCTCGAAGCGCTCGTCGACCTGCCGTCTGCCGAGGCGCACCGTGACGCCGTCGGCGAGATCGAATTCCCAGGCGCCGCGCGCGTCGAGCCGCAGCGCCGTCAGGCGCAGACCCGCCTGGGTCAGCCGTCCGGCGGCGGCGAGATAGCGCTGCGCCACCAGCGGCTCCTTGCCCGGCGGGCCGGAGAGCTGCGCGAGCTCCGGAGGAATGTGGCGCGCGTCCGCCTCGAACAGCTCGCCGCGGGCGTTGACCACGCCCCGATCGCCCCAGCGCGCGACCGCGCTCTGCTCGATCACCAGCACGTCGAGCCCGTGCGGCCAGGCGCGCTCGACGCTCACCGCATCGACCCACGGCAGCGCATGGATCGCCCGGCCGACCGCCGTCAGGTCGACCGACAGCAGCCCCGCGCCCCGCACCTCGCTCTTCACCACGCGCTCGACGTCCGCCGGCGCGACGCGCTGAAAGCGCCCCGCAACCGCGACCGTCTCGATCGGCTGATCGAGCGCGGAGGCGAGCGCCGCGAGCGCCGCCGCCACCGCCGCACCCGCCCCGAGCCACGCCCCGAGCCGCCGCCACGGGATCGCCGGCAGCGCGAGGCGCCGTTCCGAGCGCTTGCGGCGATTGCGCGGGCGGCCGAGCATCATGGGCGGCCCCCCGCCGGCGCCGCCGGGCGGCGGGTCAGGCTCGTCTCGAGCACGCGCCACGCCAGCTCCTCGAAGTCGATGCCGACCGCGCGGGCCGCCATCGGCACCAGGCTGTGGCTGGTCATCCCCGGCACGGTGTTGATCTCGAGGAGCAGCGGACGGCCCGCTCCGTCCATCATGAAATCCACGCGGCCCCAGCCCGAGGCGCCGGCGGCCTCGAAGGCGGCGAGCGCCAGGCTCGCGAGGTGCTTCTCGGCCGGCTGCGACAGCCCCGAGGGGCAGAAGTAGCGGGTGTCGTCGCGGAAGTACTTCGCCTGGTAGTCGTAGAAGGCGCCCGGCGTCTCGATGCGGATCGAGGGCAGCGCTTCGCTCTGCAGGATCGCCACGGTGTACTCCCCGCCGGTGATCCAGGGTTCGGCGAACACCAGCGTCTCGAGCCGTGCGGCCGCCTGGTAGGCCGCGGGCAGGTCGGCGGCGCGCGCGACGCGCGTCATGCCGACGCTCGAGCCCTGGGTGGCGGGCTTGACGATCAGCGGCAGCCCGAGCCGCTCGAGCGCGCCCGCGAAGTCCTGCGGCCCGCGCAGCACGACGAACTCGGGGGTCGGCACGCCGACGCTCTGTGCGAGGCGCTTGGTGCGTAGCTTGTCCATGCCGATGGCCGA
Source organism: Steroidobacteraceae bacterium (assembly GCA_035702325.1). GTDB lineage: Bacteria > Pseudomonadota > Gammaproteobacteria > Steroidobacterales > Steroidobacteraceae > 13-2-20CM-66-19. The sequence goes on along the minus strand of DASSQU010000094.1, from coordinate 824 downwards.
GCCCATCACGCCGCTGCCGGTGTAGGGGATGCCGAGGTACTCGAGCGCACCCTGCAGCGTTCCGTCCTCCCCGCCCGGGCCGTGCAGCGCGATCCACACCCGCTCGAAGCGCTGCTTGCCGAGCTCCCCGAGCGGGATGTCGCGCGGATCGAAGGCGAGCGCCTCGACGCCGCGGCGCTTGAGTGCCGCGAGCACCGCATTGCCGGTGAGGAGCGAGATCTCGCGCTCGCTCGAATCGCCCCCGAAGAGCACGGCGACGCGGCCGAACTCGCGTGCATCGGTGACACGGCGCAGCAGCTCCGGTCGATATTCCAGGCGCACGGCTCAGGGCACTCCCATGATGCGTACTTCCGGGTGCAGCGTGACGCCGTGCACCCGCTCGACGGTCGCGCGCACGTGCTCGATGAGGTGCTCGAGGTCCGCGGCGCTCGCCGTCCCGTGGTTGATGAAGAAGTTGGCGTGCTTTTCCGACACCGAGGCGCCGCCGATGCGAAAGCCCTTGAGGCCCGCGCCCTCGATGAGACGCGCGGCGTGCCCGCCCTCGGGGTTGGTGAACACCGAGCCGCAGCTCCACTCCCCGATCGGCTGCGCCGCCTTGCGCCGTGCGAGCAGCGTGCGGATCTCCCCGGCGTGCGCCCCGGGACGGCGCTCGAAGGCGAGCCGCGCGGCGATGAACCACTCTCCCGGCGCCGGCGCACTCACCTCCCGGTAAGCGACGCGGTACTCGGCCGCGCGCCGCCGACGCACCTCGCCGCAGCGGTCCACGGTCTCGACCTCCTCGACGTGCCTCCAGGTCTCGCCGCCGAAGGCGCCGGCGTTCATCG
>DASSQU010000093.1:0-10493 GCA_035702325.1 Steroidobacteraceae bacterium | reverse complement strand
CCGTTCAGCAGCTGGTCCTTGTTGTCGTAGAAGAAGCGGAAATTCGCCTTGCAGGAGGCGAGCGTCCTGCCGACCTGCTGCATGAGCGCCGTGTAGGCGCGGGTATCGCCGTAGAGCGCGAAGGGATTGCGGCCCGCGGCGAGCGCAAAGGCCATGAGCGTCGGGCGCTTGAGGCGCACCGTGGTCCTGCCCTTGAGCTCCGGCCGGCACAGATCCTGATAGTCGCTGATCGTGGTGCGCTTGGAGTTGTAGACGAGGCCCTCCGTGCCCCACACATAGGGCAGCGCGTAGAGCCGCCCGCCGATGGTGGCGTTCTTGCGCACCGCCTCGAGCAGCTCGGGCACGAACTCCTCGAGGCGCAGCTTGCTCGTGTCGAGCGGCTTGTAGATGCCGAATTCCTGTTGTGCGCCCAGGATCCGGTCCTGCGACGGCTGGGCCAGATCGAACCCGGCGCCGCCGGTGGCGCGCAGCTTGGAGATGATCTCCTCGTTGTTCGAGAGCGTGACCTGCACCTGGATGCCGGTTTCCTTCCTGAACTGCTCGATGACTGCCGCGGGCGCGTAGCCTCCCCAGGTGATGATCCGCAGCACCCTGGCGTCGTCGGCGCGCGCGGTCAGAGAGCAGAGCAGGGCGAGCGCGAGCGCGGCGCCGCGGGCGCGCCGCCCGGGGCGAGCGCCTGCAGAACATCGCGCGCAGCGGAGAATCATCTGTCGGCGCCCCTCGCTGGACCGATGGCCGTCGCGTTGACAGGCAAGTTTTTCGCGGGATAGTCTGATCGGGCTCGGACAGCCGGAAATATAACATCGCACCAACCGCTTGTCGTGTGACCGTCCGGCCGCGGGAGCTGCCGCCGTGATCGACGTGCAGGGTCATCGTGGCGCGCGCGGTCTGTGGCCGGAGAATACGCTGGCCGGGTTCGCGCGCACCCTCGAGCTCGGCGTGAGCGCGATCGAGCTCGATTGCGGCATGACGCGCGACGGCGTGGTGGTGGTCGCTCACGACCCCGAGCTCAATCCCGACTGCACGCGCGATGCCGCCGGGCGCTTTCTCGTGGGCTCGGGGCCGGCGATCTTCGCTCTCGGCTACCAGGAGCTGCTCGCCTACGACGTCGGCCGGTTGCGGCCCGGGAGCGCCTATGCCGCGCGCTTCCCCGCGCAGCAGGCCCTCGACGGCGAGCGCATCCCGCGCCTCGCGGACGTGCTGAGCCTGATACGCACGCGCGGCCGCGGGCGCGTGCGCGTGGCGGTCGAGGTCAAGACCTTTCCGGAACGGCCGCAGCTCACCGCCGCGCCCGAGCCGTTCGCGCACGCGCTCGGGCAGACGCTCGCCGCCACGGACACCGCCTCCCTGGTCAGCATCATGGCCTTCGACTGGAGCGTGCTCGCTGCCGTGCGGCGCCTCATGCCGCAGGTCGCGACCGTGGCTCTCACCGAGCAGCAGCCGGGCGAGGACACGGTGCGCATCGGCGCGGCGCGCATCTCGCCGTGGCTCGGGGGACTCGATCCGGGGCGCTTCGGCGGCTCGGTCGTGCGACTCGTCCAGGCGACGGGCGCGGGCACCTGGGGGCCGGACTACCGCGACCTCGACGCGCGGCTCATCGAGCAGGCACACGCGCTCGGACTGCGCATCGTTCCCTGGACGGTCGACGAGCCGGCCGACATGGAGCGGATGATCGGTCTCAAGGTCGACGGCATGACCACCGACCGGCCGGACGTGCTGCGTGCGCTGCTCGAGCGCCACGGGCTCCCGGTTCCGCCCCGGCCCGAGGAGCAGTCCTGAGGATGGAAACGGCTAGAGTTCTGGTGATCGACGGCAACCAAGCGGCCACCCGCGAGCAGCAGGTTGCCGCGGGCGGCTCGCCCTCGGGCGAGGGTTACGCCCGGGTGCTCGAGAGTCTCGCGCCGGTACGCTGCGACATCGTTCGGCCTGCGGACGGCGCGGTGCGCTTCGCGCACGCGCGGGGCCTCGGCGGCTATGACGGCGTGGCGATCACGGGCTCGGCGCTCAACGTCTACGACGGCGGCCCGCACATCGAGCGGCAGCTCGAGCTCGCGCGGGCCGCATTCGCTGCGGGGGTTCCCTTCTTCGGCAGCTGCTGGGGGATGCAGGTGGCAGTGTCGGTGGCCGGCGGCCGCGTCCGCCCCAATCCGCGCGGGCGGGAGTTCGGCTTCGCGCGCCGCATCGAGCTCAACGATGCCGGCAGGCTGCACCCGATGTTCGCCGGCAAGCCGGCGGTGTTCGAGGCGATCACGGTGCACCGGGACGACATCACCGAGCTGCCCGCGGGCACGGTGGTGCTCGCGAGCAACGACATGGGGCCGCAGGCGATCGAGCTCAGATACGGCGCCGGCACTTTCTGGGGCGTGCAGTATCACCCCGAGTACAGCTTCGACGAGATCGCTGCCTGCGCCCTGCGCTATGCTGCGGCTCTCATCGACGAAGGCCTGTTCGCCGGCAGCGGCGAGCTCGAGGCCTTCGTTGCCGACCTGCGCGCACTGATGCGCAACCCCCGGGACCGGCACCTGACGTGGAAGCACGGGCTCGGCGCAGGGCTGAAGGAGGAATCATGCAGGCTCGCGGAGTTGCGCAACTGGCTCACACTGCAGGTGCTGCCGTACGCACGCCGGCAGCGCTGAAGGCGCCGCCGCGCCTCGCAGCGGCTTGACGCGCCATGAGCTTCACGGGGCATCCGGACTTCACCAGGGCGCTCGCGCTCGCCGAGCAGCTCGCTGATGTGGCGCGGCGCATCGCCAGGCAGCATTTCCGCACGCCCGTCGCGGTGACCGCCAAGAGCGACGGCACTCCGGTGACCGCGGTGGATCGCGGCATCGAGACCGAGATGCGTCACATGATCCGCACCGCCTTCCCCGGCCACGCCATTCGGGGCGAGGAGTTTGCCCCCGAGGGGTCGAGCGAATTCACCTGGGTGCTCGACCCGATTGACGGTACCAAGAGCTTCATCACGGGATATCCGCTGTTCGGGGCGCTGATTGCGCTCTGCCAGGCGGAGCGGCCGGTGCTCGGCGTGATCGAGGCACCGGCGCTCGCCGAGCGCTGGGTGGGCTGCGAGGGCCGTCCGACGCTCTTCAACGGCGCCGCGGCCCGCACCCGCGCGTGCCGCTCGCTCGGCGAGGCGGTGATTTACACCACCACGCTCGAGAGCTACAGCGCCGCCGAGCGGCGCGGCTTCGAAGCGCTGGCGGGGCGCACCGCGCTGCGGCGCTTCGGCGGCGACTGCTATCTGTTCGGCATGCTCGCCAGTGGCTGGTGCGATCTGGCGGTCGAGGTGCGCCTGAAGCCGCATGACTTCATGGCGCTGATCCCGGTGGTGGAGGGCGCCGGAGGCAAGGTGAGCGACTGGCGCGGCGAGCCGCTGCGCAGCGGTGCCGATGGCCGCCTGGTGGCGGCCGCCACCGAAGAGCTGTGGCGCCAGGCGCTCGAGGTGCTCGGCAGCGCGTGACGGTTCAGCCCGCGAGGCCGAGATCGCCCTTGAGCGCCGCGCGGAAGATGCGCGCATAGTCCGCGGCAGCGGCCGGCCGCGGATTTCCCGCCGCCGACGGATCGAGCGAGGCTTCCCGCCCGATGACCTCGGCCTGCGTCGCCGGCACGCCGATCTCCGCGAGCGTCTGCGGAATGTTGAGCCGCCGGCGAAAGGCGAGCACCCACTCGAACACCGCCCCATACGGCTCCCCGGCGAGATCGAGCACGCGCGCGATGACCTCGAGCTGCGGCCCGATAGCCGGACGGTTGTAGGCGATGACGTAGGGCAGCAGCACCGCGTTGGTGAGTCCGTGATGGGTGTTGAAATGGGCGCCGACCGGGTGGGCGATGGCGTGCACTGCCCCCAGGCCCTTCTGGAACGCGGTCGCGCCCATGCTGGCCGCGGCCAGCATGCGCGAGCGCGCCTCGAGGTCGGTGCCCTGGTCGAACGCCCGCGGCAGGTAGGTCTGGATCAGCCGCATGCCCTCGAGCGCGATGCCGTCGGCGAGCGGGTGGAAGCCCGGCGCGCAGAACGCCTCGAAGCAGTGCACGAAGGCATCCATGCCGGTGGCCGCGGTGATCGCCGGCGGGAGGCCGACGGTGAGCTCCGGATCGCTGATCACCACCGCGGGCATCATCTGCGGGTGGAAGATGATCTTCTTCTGGTGAGTCGCCTCGTTGAGGACCACGCCCGCGCGCCCCACCTCGGAGCCGGTTCCTGCGGTAGTCGGCACCGCGATGACCGGTGCGATGCCGCGCGGGTCGGCGCGTGTCCACCAGTCGCCGATATCCTCGAAGTCCCACAGCGGCCGCGTCTGCCCCGACATGAAGGCGATCACCTTGCCGGCATCGAGCGCCGAGCCCCCGCCGAAGGCGATCACGCCGTCGTGGCCGCCCGCGCGGTAGGCGCCGAGGCCTGCCTCGATGTTCGCGGCCACCGGGTTGCCGCGCACCCGGGCGAACAGTTCCGCGGCGGGCACCAGCTCGCGCACCCGGCGCAGGATCGGCGCATCGCGCAGGCCCTCGTCGGTCACCAGCAGCGGCCTGGCCGCGCCGATCCTGGCACAGGCCGCCGGCAGCTCGGCGATGCGGCCCGGGCCCGCCCATACGGTGGTCGGATAGTTCCAGTTTGCCTGCAGAATCGCGCTCACGTCGTCACCCGCAGATGGAATGATTTGGGTCGCGTCAGATGCTCGTAGCCGACCACCGACAGCGTACAGCCGCGCCCCGAATCCTTCACGCCCACCCAGGCGAGCGCCGGATCGAGGTAGTCGCAGCGGTTCATGAACCAGGTGCCGGTCTGCACGCGATCGCCGAGCCGCTCGGCGGCGCCCGCATCGCGCGTCCACACCGCCGCGGTGAGCCCGAATGAACTGTCGTTCATCTGCGCCACGGCCTCGTCGTCGGAGCGCACCTTCATGACGCCCGCGACCGGTCCGAAGATCTCCTCGCGCATCACCGCCGAGCCCGCCGGCGCATCGAGCAGGAGCTGCGGGGCGAGATAGGGCGTGCCGGGCCGGCTGCGGCCAAATTCGCGTTCCTCGATCGCCGGCCGGGCACCCGCGGCCACCGCGGCGCCGATCTGCGCGCGCACCGTGTCGGCCGCGGCGGTGCGCACCAGCGGCCCGAGCGTCGTCTCGGGATCGAGCGGGTCGCCGAGCCGGTAGCGGCAGATGAGCTCGATGCAGCCGCGTGTGAAAGGCTCGTAGAGGCTCTCGTGAACGTAGATGCGCTGCAGCCCGCAGCAGGACTGACCGGAGTTGAAGAAGGCGCCATCGACGATGTTCTCGATCGCGTGCCCGAGGTCGGCATCCTCGCGCACGTAGACCGGGTCGCAGCCGCCGAGCTCGAGGCCGACGCCGACGAAGCGCTCGGCCGCGGCGCGCTGCACTGCCCGGCCGCCGGCCACCGAGCCGGTGAAGGCCACGAAGTCGATGCGCGGGTCGTGGATCACCCGCTCGGTAGCGGCATGCTCGAGGTGCAGCACCTGGAACAGACCCGCGGGCAGCCCGGCGGTGGCGAAGCACTCGGCGAAAACTTCCGCACACAGCGGCGTCTGCGCCGAGTGCTTGAGCACCACGGCGTTGCCGGCCATCAGCGCCGGCACCACGCTGTTGACGGCTATGAGGTAGGGGTAGTTCCAGGCGGCCACGGTGAACACGACGCCGAGCGGCTCCCGGCGGATGAAGCGGTGAAAGCCCGTCTTGGGTCCGGCGTCGAGGTCGGCGAGCGCTGCGGCGGCGATGCTCACCATGTAGCGGGCGCGCTCGAGCGTGCCGCGCACCTCGCTCGGCGCGAAGCGGATCGGGCGGCCCATCTGCCAGGGCAGTCCGGCGGCGATTTCCGTGGCGCGCCGCTCGAACTCGGTGCAGAAGCGCTCGATGACCGCGGCGCGTTCCGCGACCGGCGTCCCGCGCCAGGCCGGCTGCGCTGCGCGGGCGCGCGCGAGCGTCCGGTCGATCTGCGCCGCGGAAGCCGGCGCACGCTCCGCGTACACTCGGCCGTCGACGGGGGAGATGGTCCTGATCATATGATCTCGAAGTAGCGCGCCAGCTCCCAGTCCGTCACCGAGCGGCGGAACTCGCGCTCCTCCCACTCGCGGCTCGCCGCGAAGTGCTCGACGAACGGCGCACCGAACAGCTCGTGCGCCGCCTTCGAGTGACGCAGGCGTTCGGCCGCCTCGGTCAGGGTGCGCGGCAGCGCCCGCTTGGCGGGGAGCTTGCGGTCATAGGCGTTGCCGACGATCGGCTCGTCGGGTTCGATCCGGTGCTCGATGCCCCACAGCCCCGAGCCGATGGCCACCGCGAGGGCGAGGTACGGATTGATGTCGGCGGCGGCGATGCGGTACTCGACCCGCTGGCTCGCGGCCCCCCCCTGGATCACCCGCAGGGCGCAGGTGCGGTTCTCCACGCCCCAGGTGGCGCTGGTCGGCGCCCAGAAGCCCGGCACCAGACGGGTGTAGCTGTTGACGGTCGCGGCGACCATGGCGAGGAGCTCGGGCATCAGGGCCTGCTGGCCGCCGACGAACCAGCGCATCTCCTGCGACATGGTGTGGGGAGCGGCCGCGTCATGGAACGCAGACGAGCCGTCCTGGCGGGCGAGCGAGACGTGCAGGTGGCCGCTCTGTCCGGGGAGCTGCTGCGACCACTTGGCCATGAAGGTCGCCATGAGCCCGCGGCGCTGGGCCAGCACCTTGACGAAGGTCTTGAAGAGCGCGGCGCGGTCGGCGGCCTCGAGCGCCTCGGTGTAGTGCAGCGCCGCCTCGATCACCCCCGGTCCGGTCTCGGTATGCAGCCCTTCGATCGGCATGCGCATGTCGGCGGCGAGCTTGAGCAGCTCGTGGTACAGCTCGGCGTGCACCGAGCTGCGCAGCAGCGAATAGCCGAAGTAGCCCGGCGTCAGGTTGCTGAGGTTCCGGTAGTGCTTCTCGCGCAGGCTCGCGGGGGTCTCGCGGAACACGAAGAACTCGTATTCCGCCGCCGCCGTCGCCGCGTAGCCCATCGCGGCGGCACGCTCGAGCACGCGGCGCAGCGTCGCGCGCGGACAGACCTCTTCGGCCTTGCCGGCGAACTCTCCGAGGAACAGCAGCATGTCGCCTTCGAACGGCAGGGCGCGGCAGGTCCCGGGCAGGAGCCGGACGGGCGCATCGGGATAGGCCGTGTGCCAGCCGGTGAAGCGGACGTTGTCGTACAGCTGGTCGTTCGAGTCCCATCCCAGCACCACGTCGCAGAACCCCATACCTTTCCCGAGCGCCGCGAAGAACTTGGCTCGATCGAGATACTTGCCGCGCAGGATGCCGTCATTGTCGAAGACGCCGATCTTGACGTGCTCGAGACCGCGCTCCTCGACGATGGCCCTGGCGTGGGCGCTGCTGCGCACCTCTTCCGGTTGCATGTGTCGCTCCTGGTGGCGCGTCAACCCGACAGGCTGCTGCGCCGATAGCTCGCTTTCTTCAGCCAGTCGGGATGTACCTCGACACCCCAGCCCGGTGCCGACGGGATGGTTACATGGCCGTCGTGCACGCGGTAGGGATCCTCCACGAACAGTCCCGCTTCCCAGGGATAGTAGTCGGCGCCCTCGATGGAAAGCTCGAGGTACTTGCCGGGGTTGGAGATGGCGCCGAGCAGGTGCATCGTGCACAAAGTCACCAGCGAGCGGTTGGCGCTGTGGGGCGTGCAGGGCAGTCCCGCGGACGCTGCCATGCGCACGACTTCGAGCGTTCGCGCCAGACCGCCCATGTACATGACGTCGGGCTGCACCACGTCGACCGCGCGCATCTCGATCATCCGCGCCCAGGTGGCCAGGTCCCAGTCCTGCTCGCCGCCGGTCACGTCGATGTCGAGCGCGGCGGCGACGCGCCGGGTCTCCTCGAGCTTCCAGTACGGACACGGCTCCTCGTAGTGGCTCACGCCCTCGGCTTGCAGCAGCCGCCCGACCTCGATCGCCCGCGGCGGCGTGAAGCCGCTGTTGGCATCGACCAGCTTCGTGGTCGCGTCGCCGAGCGCGCGCGCCACGAGCGGGACGATCGCCTCGGTGCGCCCCGGCCATTCATCGACGTCGTGGCCGCACTCGGCCCCGATGCGCCACTTGAAAGCGTCGAAGCCGTGGCGGTCGCGCAGCCTGAGGAAGCGCTCGGCCTCCTTCTCGGGCGTGATGTCGCGTTTCATCGACGAGGCATAGACGCGCAGCCGCCGCGGCTGCCCGCCGAGCAGCTCCACCACGGGCTTGCCCGCGAGCCTGCCGTGCAGGTCCCAGAGCGCGGTGTCGAGTCCGGCCAGCGCACGGCAGCGGTAGCTGCCGGGAAACTTGTGCTCGCGCTCCTCGATGCGCGCGACGAGCGCGCCGATATCGTGCGCGCCGGCGCCGAGCGCCCAGCGAGCGACCTGGCGGTGAAATATCGCGGCGGTGATATCGGCATTGTAGGTGGAGGTCTGACCCCAGCCGGTCGCACCGCTGTCGGTCGTGAGCCGCACGAAGCACACGAACTCGTCGGCGAAGGTCTCGAGACTCGCGATCTTCATCGCGCGGATTGCGCCTGACGCCTCAGGCCGCCGCGGCCGCCGCCGCCCGCTCGGTGAGCAGGTACAGATAGCCCGCGCCGAGCGCCGCGAGCGCGCTCACCACCGCGAGCGCCAGGAACATGCCTCCCCAGCCGAAGCCCACCACCAGCTGCGCCATGACGTACCCGGCCAGCACGCCCCCCAGGTACCCCGTGCCGTCGACCAGACCGGAGGCGACCGCGCCCGCCTGTTTACCGCCGAAGTCGAGGGCGAAGGCGCCGGGGAGAAAGGCATACGGCCCGAGAAGACAGAAGGCGACCAGCCCGATCATGGCGACCGGCAGCACCCGGCCGGCCGATCCCGGATGGAGCGAGGTGAGGACGAGAAGCGCCGCGGCCGCCGCGGCCAGTCCGAGCAGGAGGAGCCATGCGCGGCAGTGGTGTCCGAGGGCGTCGCTCGCCCAGCCCGCCAGCAGCACCGACACGGCACCGACCCCCGGGAAGATCGCCGACAGGGCGGCGGCCTGACTCACGCTGTAGCCGAGCGCATCGCGCAGATAGGCCGGCGTCCAGGTGTTGAAGGTCTCGCGCACCAGCGTGGTCGCAAAACCCAGCAGGCACACCATGATGAAGGCGCGGCTGCGCAGCAGCGGCAGCACCAGGGTGAGGTAGCCCGTGGGGCGCGGCTGACCCGCGGCGAAGACGTTCTCGGGGTTGGCCACCGCTTCCGGGTAACCCTCATCGGTGCACGACTCGCGCAGGAAAAGCAGATTGGCGAGGAACATCGTGCCGGCCACGCCGGCGCCGAACACGAACAGTCCGCGCCACGGCACCCCGTGCCCGAGCAGCGCACCCATGCTTTCCCGTGCGGCGGCATCGCCGAGCAGGTAGCTGCAGGTGAGGATCGCGATCACCGTGCCGTAGCGGGAATAGTGGAACCACTTGGACGAGACCTTGACCAGCGCCGACCAGCCGATCGACTGCGACAGGCGGTTGCCGATCCAGGCGAGGGTGAACATCGGCAGGGCGGCGCTGGCAGCGAACAGCAGCGTGAATGCCGTTGCGCCGCCGGTGGCGATCAGCAGGTTGCGCTTGCCGCCCCAGTAGTCCCCCAGGCTGGTGAGGAACCATTTGCCCATGGCGTAAGCGAACACGCCGAAGGAGGCCATCGAGCCGATGCTGACCATGGCGGCGTCACGGCTGACGCCGTGCCGCCCGAGCTCGTCGATCAGCAGCGGTGTGGCCACCGAGAGGTTCGAGCGGCAGAAGTAGCACGAGGCGTAGCCGAGGAACAGCAGCAGCACCGTGCGGCTCTGCGCCAGGCGCAGCGCCCGCCGGCCGGGCCCGGCCGCCGCGCCCGGGGCGGCCGCGTTTACCGTAGCCACGGGAGCGGATAAGTCCTGATGTTGATGAAGCTCGGCATCACGCCGCCGGCTGCGGGACCCTTCAGGCCGCCGCCCGCATCTCCGCGAGCACCTGGCCTACTGCCTCGACCGCGCCGGCGATGCCGCGTTCGCCGAGCTGTCCCATGCAGCCCACCCGGAACGTCTCCACCGTGGTGAGCTTTCCCGGATACAGGATATACCCGCGCGCCTTGACGGCGTTGTAGAAATCCTTGAAGACGTAGCGGGGACTGTCGGGCGCGAAGAAGGTCACGATGATCGGCGCCTGAATGGCTGCGGGCAGAAAGCTCTTCAGCCCGAGTCTGGACATGCCGCCGATCAGAGTGCGGCAGTTCTGGGCGTAGCGGGCGGCGCGCGCCGCGAGGCCGCCCTCCTCGAGATACTGGGCGATTGCCGAATCGAATGCTGCCACGACGTGGGTCGGCGGCGTGTAGCGCCATTGGGTGGTCTTCTGCATGTAGATCCATTGGTCATACAGGTCGAGCGAGAGCGAATGGCAGTTGCCCTCGCAGCGCTCGAGCGCCTCGCGGCGCACCACGACGAAGCCCATGCCGGGCGGTCCCTCGAGACATTTCCCCGAAGCGGCTACGACGGCATCGAAGGGCGTGGGG
>DASSQU010000092.1:0-6563 GCA_035702325.1 Steroidobacteraceae bacterium | reverse complement strand
GACGGCGGCGGCGCTCCATTGCCGGCGGGACTCACGGCGGCAGGTGCGGCGGCGAGATTCGGTTTGGTGGCCGAGAGCGCCCGCTCGAGCGCGCGAAACACGAAGTCGTGAATCTGCCGGCTGTCGCGGAAGCGCACTTCGAGCTTCGCCGGGTGCGCATTGACGTCGGCCAGCTTCGGGTCGAGGGTGAGATAGAGCACGTAGGCCGGGTGGCGGCCGTGGTAGAGGACGTCGCGGTACGCGAGCCGCACGGCGTTCATGAGCAGCCGGTCGCGGACACTCCGTCCGTTGACGAACCAGAATTGCCGGTCGGGCTGTGCACGCGAGTGGGTCGGCAGGCCGAGCCAGCCCGAGAGCAGCAGCGGCCCGGCCGAAGCGCGCATCGGCAGAGTGCTCGCAGGAAAGTCGCGCCCCAGAACCGCCTCGAGGCGTCCGGCCTCTGCTTGCGCGTCCTCGACCGCCGGTGCATCGAGCAGCAGCCGCGAGCCGTGACGCAGGCAAAAGCTCACGTCGAAACGCGACAGCGCCAGCCGCTCGACCAGCCGCGCGATGTGCAGCAGCTCGGTCGCGTCGCTGCGCACGAACTTGCGCCGCGCCGGCACGTTGAAGAACAGATCGCGCACCTCCACGGTGGTGCCCGGCGGGTGAGCCGCGGGACGCACCCGCCCGGCACGCCCGCCGTCGATGGCGATCTCCGCGCCCCGGGAGGCACCGGCGGGATGCGACACGATGCGCAGCCGCGACACCGAGCCGATCGAGGGCAGCGCCTCGCCGCGGAAGCCGAGCGTCGCCACCGCCTCGAGATCCCCGAGCGAGGCGATCTTGCTGGTTGCGTGGCGCGCCACGGCGAGCGGCAGCTCCGCAGCAGGCACGCCGGCGCCGTCGTCGCGCACGCGGATGAGCCCGACGCCGCCCCGCTCCACGTCGATCTCGATGCGCCGCGCGCCGGCGTCGAGGCTGTTCTCAACGAGCTCCTTGACGACGGATGCCGGCCGTTCGATCACCTCGCCGGCGGCGATCTGATCGACGAGCTCTGCGGGAAGAACGCGGATGGGCATGCTGGCCCGGGGAGTGTACAGGCGATGCGCCGGGCGAGGCGCGGGATCGGCTTGCCGCCGCGCCGCCGCAGCAGCCGGCGGGATCAGGGCGTCGCGGCCGCCGCCGCCACGCCGGCGGCGGCGAGGCGGCGTTCCTGCTTGAAGCGGGTGCCGTCGGGCGGGTTCTGCACGAAGAAGCTGCGTACCCCGCCGCAGATCGCATCGGCGAGCCGCGACTGCTGCGCGCGGTTACGCAGCCGGCGCTCCTCGCCCGGGTTGGAGATGTAGGCGGTCTCGATGAGCATCGAGGGGATGTCCGGGGACTTGAGCACCACGAAGCCCGCCTGCTGCACCTGGGCCTTGCGAATCTCGCCCACGCTGGCGAGTGCCGCCACGACGCGCTCGGCCGCGGTGGCGCTGATGCCGATGATCTCCTGCTGCGCGGCATCGAGCACCACCCGTTGTGGCGCACCCTCGTCCTGGAGCGCTCCGCCGAGAAGGTCGGCCGCATTCTCGCGCTCGGCGAGCACGCGCGCCGCCTCGCTCGAAGCGCCGTGCGCCGACAGCACGTACACCGAGGCCCCGGAAACATGCCGGTCGGCGATCGAGTCGGCGTGCACCGAGATGAACATGTCGGCGTGCGCGGCGTGCGCGCGCCGCATGCGCTCGCGCAGGTCGAGAAACTCGTCGCGGTCGCGGGTGAGCACCGCGCGCATGCCGGGCTCGGCATCGATGCGCCGTGCGAGCGCGCGCGCGATCGCGAGCGTCACCGCCTTCTCACGCGTGCCGCCGTGGCCGATCGCACCGGGGTCGACCCCGCCGTGCCCGGCGTCCACCGCAACGACGACGTCGCGGTCGCCATCGCCGGGGGCGTGCGCGGCGCGCACCGCAGGCGGCTCCCGCGCGGCGGGAGCTGCCGCGCTGTCGAGCTCGACGACGAGCCGCCGCCCGTCCGCAGCCCGGACCACGTGCGGACGCAGCGGGGACTTCAGTTCCAGCACCACCCGCAGCGCGCCGTCCGGCTGGATGCCGAGGCGAATCGCACTCACGATGCCTTCCGGCTCGGGCGCCGCGACGCCGTCGGCGAGGCGCGTGTCGGCGAGATCGATGACCGCGCGATCGGGACGATCGAGGGTGAATAGCTTGTGCTCAGTCGTCTCCGACAGCTCGAGGGTGAGTTGCGCGGCATCCGGCGTCGCGCCGAGCCGGATCGAGCGAAGCTCGGCGCCGGCGGCCGCCGAGGCGGCGGCGATACCGATGAGGCCGACGACGATCCCTTCGCGAAAGATCTTTCTAATCATCGGGTTCGCGATGCAATCTCCGGTGTAATCTACGGCGTTCACGGACCGGTTTCAACCCTCGTGCGCAGCTCTCCCCGACAGTTCGACCAGCCACGATACTCCGAGTGCCGATGCCGGCCGGACGTCGATGTCGTGCGCGGAAGGCCCGGAAGCGAATCGGACCTCGAGATCGGCAGCCGGCAGCCTGCCCGCGCCGCGTTCCGGCCACTCGATCAGCCACAGACAACCCGCCCTCGCCCACTCGCGCAGACCGAGGGACTCGAGCTCCGGCGGCGCCTCGATGCGGTACAGATCGAGGTGCACGAGCGTGAGCGCCCCCGCCGGGTACAGCTCGAGCAGGGTGTAGGTCGGGCTGCGTACCGGGCCGGCGACGCCGAGCGCATGAGCGAAGCCGCGCACGAAGGTCGTCTTGCCGGCACCCAGCTCGCCGCGCAGATACAGCACGGCGAGATCGGCGTGCGGCTGCGGGCGGGCGCGGGCGAGCCGCCCGGCGAACTCCTCGGTCTCCTGCGGCGTGTGGGTACGCCGGCGCATGCCGTCGGCCGGAACCATGCGCGGCTAGAGATTGACGCAGTTATGCAGCTCGCGCGCCACGTCGCTCGCCAGGATGCCGCGCTCGCCGCCGCGCGCCGCGGCATCGCCCGCCATGGCGTGCACCAGCACGCCGACCCGCGCCGCCGCCCAGGGTTCGCGGCACTGGGCGAGGATCCCGGCGATTGCCCCCGTGAGCACGTCGCCCGAGCCGCCGCTCGCCATGCCGGGATTGCCGCGCTCGCACACTCCCGGTATGCGGCCGCGCGCACCGACCAGCGTGCCGGCGCCCTTCAGCACGATCGTGCCGTGGAAGCGCTCGCTGAGCCGCTCGAGCGCCGCGAGGCGATCGCGCTGGACCTCCGCGCTCGGCACTCCGAGGAGCCGTGCGGCCTCGCCGGGGTGCGGCGTCAGAATCCAGTCGTCGCGGGGGGAAACGCCGTCCGCGGCGATGAGATTCAGCGCATCGGCATCCACCACCAGCGGCTTGCCGGCCGCCAGCACCGTCGTGAGGGCGGCGTGTGCCCAGGCGCTGCGGCCGAGTCCCGGTCCGATCGCAACCACGTCGGCGCGCGCGAGCGCCTCGCCGAGGATCTGTTCGCCCTCGAGCGCGATGCAGATGAGCTCGGGTCTTCCGGCGGCGATCGCCGCGACGTTCTCCGCGGCCACCGCCACGGTGGTGAGTCCGGCGCCGACCCGCAGGCTCGCCTCGCCGGCGAGGCGCACGGCACCGGGCATGCCGCTGCCGCTGCCGACGATCAGCACGTGGCCGAAATCGCCCTTGTGCGCGGTGCGCCGGCGGCGCGGCAGCGCCTCATGGATCTCGCTCTCCACGATGCGAGTGAGGCGCGGCGCCGCCTGGGCCGCCGGCGGGCTCAGCTCGAGGTCGTCGAAGAACACGCTGCCGGCGAACTCCGGACCGTTGCCGAGAAACAGCCCGGTCTTCAGCGCGACGAAGGTCACGGTGCAGTCGGCACGGATCGACTCGCCGTGCGCGACCCCGGTATCGGCATCGAGGCCCGAGGGCACGTCGAGCGCGAACACCGGCCGGCGGCTGGAGTTGATGTCGCGGATCACGGCCGTGATGTCGGCGCGCACCGGCCCGTGCAGCCCGGTGCCGAGCAGCGCATCCACCACGACCTCGCCCGCGGCGAGCAGCGGCGCGTCGAAGGGCCGGACCTGCCCGCCGCTGGCGCGGAAGTCCTGCCAGGCCTGGCGCGCATCACCCTCGAGCTGCTCCGGGGCGAACGCCGCCAGCACCGTGACCGTGAGCCCGGCCGCCTGCGCAAAGCGCGCCAGCACGTAGCCGTCGCCGGCATTATTGCCACGGCCGCACACGATGACGATACGGTGCGCCACCGGGTAGCGCGAGCGCAGGTGCCGCAGCGCCGCCTCCCCGGCGCGCTTCATGAGCGTGTAGCCGGGGATCCCCAGCACCGCAATCGCGTGGGCATCGAAGGCGCGCACCTGCGCGCTGGAGTACAAAGCGACCGGCAGCGCCATGGCGTCATTATACTGGCACGGGTGGCAGCTCCATGACCGCCTTCGCCTCCAGCGACCTGCACGCGATCAAACGCGACCTCATCAGCGAGGCTCACGCGCTCGGTTTCGGCGCGCTCGGTGTCGCCGGCATCGAGATCCCCGAGGACGAGCGGCACCTGCTCCGCTGGCTCGAAGACGGGTTCCACGGCGGCATGGATTACCTGCAACGGCACGGCCGCATGCGCAGCCGGCCGCAGGAACTGCTGCCCGGAGCACTGCGGGTGGTGAGCGTGCGCATGGACTACTGGCCCGCAGGCGCGCGCGACGCCGCCGCGGTGCTCGGCGACGGGCACCTGGCCTACGTGTCGCGCTACGCCCTCGGGCGCGACTACCACAAGGTGATGCGCCGCGGTCTCGCGCAGCTCGCGGCCGGGCTGCAGCGGCGCATCGGGTCCTGCGGCTACCGCGTGTGCGTCGACAGCGCGCCGGTGCTCGAGAAGGCGCACGCCCGCAACGCCGGTCTCGGCTGGATCGGCAAGCACACCAATCTCATCGCGCGCGACGCGGGCTCGTGGTTCTTCCTCGGCGAGATCCTCACGGATGTGCCGCTGCCCGTGGACGAGCCCGCCAGCGCCCATTGCGGCAGCTGCAGCGCGTGCCTCCCGGCCTGCCCGACCGGCGCGATCGTCGCGCCGTTCCGGCTCGATGCGCGGCGCTGCATCTCCTATCTCACCATCGAGCACTTCGGCGCGATCCCGACCGAGCTGCGCCCCGCGATCGGCAACCGCATCTACGGCTGCGACGACTGCCAGCTGGTATGCCCGTGGAACAAGTTCGCGCGCGCGGCGGCGCACCCGGACTTCAAGGTGCGCCACGGGCTCGATGCGCGCTCGCTGCCCGAGCTGTTCCGCTGGAGCGCGCCCGAGTTCGAGGAGCGCACGCGCGGCTCGGCGATTCACCGCCTCGGTTACGAGCGCTGGCTGCGCAACATCGCGGTGGCGCTCGGCAACGCGCCGGGCTCGCCGGAGGTGACGGCTGCCCTCGAGCAGCGGCGCGCCGATCCCTCGCCCCTGGTCCGCGAGCACGTCGAGTGGGCGCTGGCGCAGCACCGGCCCGCGGCCTGAGGGTCAGCCGCGTGCCGGGCGCGCGACCTGCACGTTGTCGATGAGGCGCGCCCTGCCGAGCCGCGCGGCGGCGAGCACCACGAGCTCGCGAGCGCCGCCCTCCGGGGAGCCGAGGTCGGCGGCGTGGCGGACCGCGAAGTAGTCGGGGCGCAGTCCCGCGCTCTCCAGGGCCCGCAAGCCCGCGCGCTCGATGCCGGCGAAGTCGGCGTCCCCGGCGCGCAGCCGCTCCGCCGCGGCCCGCAGCGTCGCGTAGATGACCGGCGCGCGCTTGCGCTCGGCGGCGGTCAGATACTGGTTGCGCGAGCTCATCGCGAGCCCGTCGGCGTCGCGCACGGTCGCCGCGGCGACGATCTCGACCGGCATGCACAGGTCCGCCACCATGCGGCGGATGACGGTGAGCTGCTGGAAGTCCTTCGCGCCGAACACGGCGACGTGCGGCTCGACGATGTGAAAGAGCTTGGCCACCACGGTGCTGACGCCCTCCATGTGACCGGGGCGGAATTCCCCCTCCAGCATGCGCGACAGCACCGGCACCTCCACCCGCGTGGGACGCTCGGCCCCGTTAGGATAGATCTCCGCCACGTCGGGCATGAACATCAGGTCGCAGCCGGCCGCCGCGAGCATGCGCTCGTCCTCGCGCGGCGTGCGCGGATAGTGGGCGAAGTCCTCGTTCGGTCCGAACTGCATCGGATTCACGAAGATGCTGGCGACGAAGCGCTCGCCGTGGCGGCGCGCGGTTTCGATGAGACTCACGTGTCCGGCATGCAGATTGCCCATGGTGGGCACGAACACGATGCGCGCGCCGGCGGCCCGCCAGGCGCGCACCCGCTCGCGCACCGCGCCGATCGTGGTGACGGTTTCCATGACCCGCTCGGACGGTGCCGCGCGCCCGGACGCGCGTTTCAGAAGCAGTGCTCGGGGGCGGGGTATTCGCCCTGCTTCACGGCGCGCACGTAGCGCTTGAGCGCCTCGAGGTTATCGCCCGCGCCGGCCATGAAGTTGCGCACGAAGCGCGGCTTGCGCCCGGTGGTGATGTCGAGCACGTCGTAGGTGACCAGGATCTGGCCGTCGGTGTCCGGTCCGGCGCC
>DASSQU010000091.1:0-3684 GCA_035702325.1 Steroidobacteraceae bacterium | reverse complement strand
GGCGGCTCCCGCCGCGCGGGCCGATGCACTCGGCGCCGTGCAGGTGCTGCGTGAAGGCGGGTGCGGCGGCATCCTGCCCGCCGCGCCGCCGCTACGCCATGACCCGGCGCTCGATGCGGTCGCCGCGCGCTGGGCGGCCGGGCGGGAGCTGTCGGCGGCCGCCGAGGGCAGCGTCTATGTGTCCCGCACGGCCGCCGGCGTCCACGTGAACGGCGCGGATCAGTCGCTGCTGCAGCTGTTGCGGCGCACCGAGTGCCGCACGCTGATGAGCCGTGAGCTGCGCGAGGTCGGCGTCTACCGGCGCGGCCTCGATACCTGGCTGGTGCTGGCCCCGGACGCTTCCGTATCGCGCAGCATTGCGCCGCGCAACGCCGTGCCGCCGCCGCCCCCGCGCTCTGCGCATGGCTTCGGATCGGCAGGGACTGCGGAGTCTCCGCGGCTGCTCGCGACGCATGCGCTCGCGCTCGTCAACCAGGCGCGCGCCCACGGCTCTCGCTGCGGCAAGCGCCGTTTCGACCCGGCACCCCCGCTCGGCCTCTCCACCACCCTGGCGGGCGTCGCGCTCGGACACGCGAGCGACATGGCCGCGCACGATTATTTCGAGCACCGGGACCTCGCGGGGCACTCGCCCGCGGAGCGGGTGCGCGCCACGGGATATCAGGAGAAGCTCGTGGGCGAGAACATCGCCTACGGCCCCGAGTCGGTGGACGAGGCGGTGCGCGGCTGGCTCGCAAGTCCCGGACACTGCGCGAACATCATGGATCCGAGATTCAGCGAGATGGGGATCGCTTACGTCGGCGAAGGCAGCGGCGCGCAACAGGGCCGCTACTGGGTGCAGGTGCTGGCCGAGCCGCGGGACTGAGGACTCAAGCTACGCCTGCCCTGGTTGCACCCCAAGCGGCCGCATGCCGCGCCTCGCGGGGTCGTCAGATCATGATAGTACAGCGCCGCTCAGCGGCGCAGGCCGAGCACCTCTGCAATCGGTGGCGCGGCCGTGGGCACGGCGCGGCCGTAGTCCCTGCCGAGGAGCGCGGCGATCGTGGCGGCGATCTGCGCCTGGTGTATCTCGGCGGTGTGCGCGCGCTCGCCGAGCGGCGCGGTGTCCGGGCCCATGACCGCGAGCCAGATGTTCTCCGAGCCCGGCTCCCGCACGCCGTGCTCCTTCCACTGCACCGGGCCGCTGCCGCGGCCGTGATCGGTGGTGATGATGAAGGTCGTGCGGCCGCGATACGCCGGCAGCGCCTGCAGCGTATTCCACAGCTCCTCGACGCAGTGATCGAAGCTGTGCGCGCTGTGGAGCACGAGGTCGTAGCGGCCCGCATGCGCCCAGTTGTCGGTCTCGCCGTAGCCGACGAACAGCACCCGCGGCTGACGGGTGCGGAACGAGTCGAGCAGCGGGATCTGCAGCAGCGCATCGTCCAGGTTCTCGTCGTCGAGCCGCGTGGTGGTGCGGTACAGACGGTCGAGGAGCTGTTCGCGGGGCGTGAGCTTGCCGTGATAGGGCGCTTCCCAGCCGGCCTGGAGCGGCAGGTGGCTGCGGTTCACGTTGAAGATATCCCTGAAGGTCGCCCAGGTCGCGAACACGCTCACGCTGCCGTGCAGATCCGGCAGGCCGTTCAGCCACTCGAACACCGTGACATTGGGGTTCGGGCCGTACTCGTTCGAGGCGATGCGTGCGTCGGGGTGGCCGGTCAGCATCTCGTTGTAGCCGGGGTAGGAGAAGGCCAGGCCGTTGGTGACGCGCGCGATGCTGCCCAGCGCCTGGTTGCCGAAGATCTGGCCGCGAGCCGCGACGGTGGTCCACAGGAAGGGAAGCAGCGCCTGGCGGCGCGCCTGCGGATCGTCGCGCCAGAACTCGCGCTTGAGGTCGCGCTCCTTGTCCCAGATGCCGCCGTTCTTTTTGTTCAGCAGCGTCGGATCGGCGCCGCTGAAGACCTCCTGCCAGCGCAGCCCGTCGCTGACGATCAGCACCACGTTGCGCGTCGCCAGCGCCGGTGGCGTCTGGGCCTGCGCGTGCGATTGCCACGCCGCGAGCAGCAGCAGGACGAGGGTGCAGCAGCGCCCGGCGCTCGCGCGGCAGCGCCCGCACGTGATGCTCATTGCAGATTCTCTGCGACCACCCGGATCCCGGGCCTGACCCGGCGCCGCCCCGCGTACCACCAGTAGACCGGCACCCCAGCGCCGCCGAGCACCACCGCCCAGAGGAGCGATTTCCCGCCGATGCCGATCGAGACCCACAGGCAGTAGACGGTCGCGATCGCCGCCGCGGCGATCCAGCGCCACTCGCGCGACGCCACCCGGGGAAGCTGGCCCCGCCGCCACAGCACCAGCACCGCGAGCGCACACCCGTAGTAGATCGGCAGGTTGGCGGCGGTCACCACCACGCTGAGGAAAGTGAAGCCGGCCGCCATCGACTGGTCGTAGTTCATGAGCAGCATGAGGCTCGCGAGCGCGCCCGTGAAGACGAAAGCACGCGCCGGCGCCTGGTGCGAGTTGAGCTTGGCGAGCGCCGGCGGAAAGCCGCCGTGCACGGCGAAGCTCACCGTCATCTCCCCGAGGAGCAGCGTCCAGCCGTTGAGACAGCCGAGGCCGCTCACGATCACGAAGGCCGCCAGCAGCTTGGCGGATCCGGAGCCGAGGAAGCGCCCGAACAGGTCCGCGAACGGGGCGCTCGAAGCGGCCAGCTCCGTCTGCGGGATCAGCAGCATCGGGATCAGCGACACGCAGACGTAGATCGCCGCGACCAGCAGCGTGCCGATGAAGGTGGCGCGCGGAATCGTCCGCCCCGGATCCATGACCCGGCCGGCCGGTATCGCCGCGCTCTCGACGCCGAGCATGGCGTAGAGCGCGAGCGTCGAGGCGGCGATGACCCCGCTGAGCGAGGTGGGCGTCTGCGGCTCGTGCACCACCGGGCTCGCATGCGGCGCGAGCAGCGCCCACAGGCCGAGGCCGACGATGGCCGCCTGCGGCAGGAGTTTCAGCAGCGTGCTCGCCACCTGTACCCAGCCCGCGGTGCGCACACCGCGCAGGTTGATGAGCACGAACAGCCACAGCAGCGCCAGGGCCGTGACGGCGGCCAGCCAGTGGTTGACGGCCAGCAGCGGAAAGAAGCTCGAGAGATAACCGACCACGCCGGTCGCGAGCACGGCGTTGGTTACCGCGGTCGAGACCCAGTAGCACCACATCAGCGCGAAGGCGACGCCGCCGCCGAACGCGCGGCGGGTATAGGCGTACGGTCCGTCGTCGCCGGGAAAGGTGCGCGCCAGTCCCGCGAACACCCAGGCGACGAAGGTGCAGCCGCAGGCGGTGATCAGCCAGGCGGGAAGCGCATTCAGGCCGTAGGGAGCGAGCGAGGCCGGCAGCATGAAGATTCCCATGCCGATGGTGTTGCCCACCACCAGCGCGGTGCACATCACCAGGCCGAGGGCCCGGGTCCGTCCCGTGGCCGCAGTCACGGGGCCGGCGCCCGCGCACTCAGCGCCAGCGCTTCGCGGAGCGCGGCTTCCAGCATCCCCATGGCCTCGTCCACGTGTGCACGGTCGATCATGAGCGGCGGGATGAAGCGCACGGTGCTCAGGCCGCAGGCGAGCAGCAGCAGGCCGTGGTGGAAGGCGCGCGTCAGCACCGCCTCGCACAGCGCCCGGGCGGGCGCGCGGCTGAGACGATCGGTCACCAGCTCCATGC
>DASSQU010000090.1:0-2705 GCA_035702325.1 Steroidobacteraceae bacterium | reverse complement strand
CGACGGGGTGCCCGACTGGTTCGGCCGCAGCCTGTTCCCGGGCGATCTCGACCGGCTGGTACCGCACGTCGAGGCCGCAACGCGCCGCGTGCCGGCGCTGGAGAACTGCGGCATCAAGGACATCGTCAACGGTCCGATTTCCTACACCCCCGACGGCAGCCCGCTCATCGGTCCGGCGTGGGGCGTGCCGAACGTGTGGCTGAACGAAGGGCACAGTTTCGGCATCACCGCCGCGGGCGGCGCCGGCTGGCAGCTCGCCGAGTGGATCGTCGAGGGCGAGCCGGGGATCGACATGCTGGCGGTCGATCCGCGCCGCTTCGGCGCCTACGCGGGCAGCCGCTACGTGGTGCAGAAGAACGAGGAGACCTATCGCAACGTCTTCACCATCCACTTCCCCGACGAGGAGCGTCCCGCTGCGCGCCCGGCCAAGACCAGCCCGGTGTACGAGCGCCTGAGCGCGAGCGGCGCGGTGTGGGGCCAGCGTTACGGTTGGGAGCGCGCCAACTGGTTCGCCCCGCCGGGAGTCGAGCGGCGCGATCGCTGGAGCTTCCGCCGCAGCAACTACTTCGAGCACGTCGGCAACGAGGCGCGGTTGATGCGCGAGCGGGTCGGCATCATCGATCTCACCCCGTTCACCAAGCACGAGGTGATGGGCGAGCGTGCCGAGGCGTGGCTCGACGGGCTGGTCGCCAACAAGGTGCCGTCCCGCACAGGCAGGCTCGCGCTGTCGCATGCCCTCACGCGCCGTGGCGGCATCCGCTCGGAGTTCACCATCACGAAGATCGCGGATCGGCACTTCTACGTGGTGAGCGCCGGCGCCGCCGAGCGTTACGACAGCGATTACCTCTTCAAGTCATTACCGCACGACGGCTCGGTCGGCCTGCGCAACGTCACCGGCTCGCGCGGCTGTTTCGTGCTCGCGGGCCCGAAGGCGCGCGCCGTCCTCACCAGCCTCACCGGCACGCCGCTCGACAACACCGCCTTCCCGTGGCTCACCGCGCAGGTGATCGAGGTCGGGCTCGCGGTCGATGTGTACGCGCTGCGCGTCAACTTCGTCGGTGCCCTGGGATGGGAGCTGCACTTTCCCGTCGAGTACGCGCACCACCTGTTCGATGCGCTGTTCGAGGCCGGCAAGCCCCTGGGGCTCGGCCTGGTCGGCATGCGCGCCATGGAATCGCTGCGCATGGAGAAGTCCTATCGCATGTGGGGCAGCGATCTGACCCGCGACTACACGCCCTTCGAGGCGGGCCTCGACCGCTTCGTGCGCATGAGCAAGGGCCCGTTCATCGGGCGCGAGGCGCTCGAGCGGCAGCTCGAGGCGGGCGTTCCCAACCGCTTCATCACCCTCGAGGTGCACGGCGTCACCGACGCCGACCCGCTCGGCAACGAGCCGCTCTTCGACCGCGGCGGCCGCATGATCGGCCGGGCCACCTCCGGCTGCTACGGCCACTGCCTGAAGAAGAGTCTGGCCATCGGCTACGTGCGCGCCGAGTTCGCCGAGCCCGGCACGCCGCTCTCGATCGAGATCCTCGGCGAGCGCAAGGCGGCGACCGTGCTGCGCGAATCGCCCTACGATCCGGAGAGCCTGGAGCTGCGCGCCTGAGAGGCCGCGCAAGCCGAGGCGTCTCGCTCCATGTGTCAACCGTGGTTCACACATGTTAACCGTGGTTAACAGGACCACGAAGGGTTAGCCCTGAGCCCCTGACCCCCCTGACCCGCTGGACCCCCCTGAGCCCTGACCCGGCCGCGGGCGCGGCTTGGGCGGGTGGCGATCGGTCGCATTCAGGCAAGAAAGGCGTAAAATCGGGCATGTGCCGCCCCTGCCCCGCAGCAAGTTCGCCTTCCTGACGCTGCCGCGCTACTCGATGATCGCGCTCTCGAACGCGGTCGAGCCGCTGCGCATGGCGAACAACCTCACCGGCCAGCCGGTGTACGACTGGTCGATCGTGAGTCTCGACGGGCGGCCGACACCGGCGAGCAACGGTCTCGAGCTCTCCCCGACGGTGCCGCTCGAGGAAGTCGGTCCGGTCGACATC
Source organism: Steroidobacteraceae bacterium (assembly GCA_035702325.1). GTDB lineage: Bacteria > Pseudomonadota > Gammaproteobacteria > Steroidobacterales > Steroidobacteraceae > 13-2-20CM-66-19. The sequence continues at coordinate 669 of DASSQU010000090.1, read as the reverse complement.
CTGTTCGTGTGCGGTGGCCTCGATGTGCAGCAGGCGGTGCCGCCGAAGATCGTGGCGGCCTTGAAGCGCCTCGCCGAGCGGCACGTGCCGCTCGGCGGGCTGTGCACCGGTGGCTATGCGCTCGCCAAGGCGGGGCTGCTCGACAAGTACCGGGCGACCATCCACTGGGAGAATCTCTCGGCGCTGCGCGAGGAGTTCCCCCGCATCCACCTGAGCGACCAGCTGTTCACCATCGACCGGGACCGCTTCACCTGCTCGGGCGGAGTCGCGCCGCTCGATCTCATGCTGCACCTCGTCGAGCGCAAGCTCGGGGCGCGCGTGTCGCAGCTCATCTCCGAGCAGTTCATCGTCGATCGCATCAGGAGCGACCGCGACCGGCAGTACGTGCCGCTGCGCGCCCAGATCGGGGTGAGCCACGAGAGCCTCATCAGGGTGGCGCAGCTCATGGAGGACAACATCGAGAAGCCGCTGTCGCTCGATGAGATCGCCGCCGCCACCGCGCTCTCGCGCCGCCAGATCGAGCGGCTGTTCAAGCGGCACCTGAACTGCGTGCCCAAGCGCTACTACCTGCAGATGCGCCTGCGCCGTGCCCGCGAGCTGCTGCTGCAGACCTCGATGCCCATCATCGACATCACCACCGCGTGCGGCTTCCAGTCGCCGCCGCACTTC
>DASSQU010000089.1:0-2558 GCA_035702325.1 Steroidobacteraceae bacterium | reverse complement strand
GCCGATCACCAGTCCTTTCCGGGGCGGCTGACCCTGAACTTCGCGACCCCGCCCTGGGTGCGCGATCAGCTCACCCGGATGGGCTACCAGCTCGAGTTTGAGGAGCGCACCTCGGGCCCCATCACGGCGATCTTCGTCGACCGCGCGCACGGCACGCTCTGGGGCGCGGCCAGCAACTTCGGACAGGACTACGGCGTCGGGTGGTGAAGCGGAACCGCCGCGATGGGGCAGGTCCCCTGCGCAGTTGCGTTGCGGAAGCTACGGATGTGAGTTCCCGCGTGCCGGGCGCTACGCTGCATCATGGGAGATGCAATACTGTGAACCACCGCACACTTTCCACAGATCGGATCTGGCGTGCGGGCACGGCCGGCGTTCACGGGGATGATGACAATGCATAGGGACGCGAGTCGGGGCACCAGGCTGTGATTTTCTCCAAGCAGACAAAGCCGGGGGACAGGACGGGCGCGGGCACGCCCGCGGCGCCCCCTGCCGCAAAGAGCCCGGCGCCCGTGCCCGGCGGGACCTCGGGGCGCGTGATGCACGATGAGCGCGGCAACGCGGTGTGGAACTGGATCAAGGAGACCGGCCGCACGGCCATCGAGAGCACTTCGGTGCTGCTCAAGAAGCTCGAGGTGCCGGAGCTCAAGATGGAGGATGCGAAGGACGAGGAGCTGCGGATCGTGGACGTCGATCCGGGCGGGGGCTACGACCCCTACAATCAGAAGACTTCCGTCAAGAAGCCCGCCGCCAAGCCGGGCAAGCCCGCTGCCCGCAAGTGAGAGTCCGCGGCGCCGCCGGCGCTGGGCGCCCCGCGGGGGCGCCGGGAGTGGCGGCGGGAGCGGCGTCAGTTCGGGCCGAAGATGCTGCGCAGCCGCTGCGTGTCGCCGTTTGGCTTTCTGATCTGGATCTCGCGCCAGCTCTCTTCCGAGTGCTGCGGCATGGTGAGGATCGCGGTGCGCGCCTCGCTCACCCGTAATTTGAGCAGCGGCCGCAGCGCCTCGAGCGGCTGCACGGCATCGTGCTCTTCGGCGTCCCGGGCCAGCTCGACGTCGCAGTACGCCTCGAAGTATTCCGAGTAGCGCTGCTCGTAGAGCGCGAGCGGCTCATCGAACGCCTGGTCGTGCAGCAGATTCTCGCCGAGATAGCGCGTGCACACGTAGCTCGAGCTGCAGCGTACGTAGCGGCCGTGCTCGGCGAGCACCGCGTTGGCGTAGTCGCGGCAGCCGTAGAAGAGTGCGAACGCCTGACGGCGCTTGATCCCGGTGAGCTGCCGCTTGCGCAGATACTCGAACAGTGCCCGGCGGTGCACCAGGGCGAACGCGGTCGAGCGCAGCGCCGTTACCTGGTTGTCGAGGCGTGCCTGGTCGGACACCGTGCGCATCATCTGTGCATGCTCGGATTCCCAGCGGCGATAGGAATCCGGTCGCTCCAGCACCTGTCGGGCCACGACATCGGTGGGCGATCGCAAATGCATCGACATTTCCACACGCAGTTCCGACTCTTGCATGAGTCGGGCGTGCCCATACGCACGAGCAAGCATGCGTTCCCCGGCCCCCTGCACGCTGCTGCTACGACCGGACATAAGTCTGGCCAACGGTGCGCGGCCGCGCAATACCGCGGAGAGGTAAGGAAAAACCCGCGCCGTCAGCTACCAGAAACTACTGAGCCTCAGCCGCCCTGCGGCGATGCCGGCTTCCCGCCCGACGGACCGGGAGGCGGCAGCGGCCGCGGGACCGTGTTGCGGATCGGCTTGAGGGACATGAGATAGGCGAACACGGCCTTGAGGTCCCGGTCGCTGAGTGCCGCGAGGTTCCACCACGGCATGGGCGGCAGCAGTGGCCGGCCGGCCCCGAAGTGCCTGCCGGTGCGCATGGTCTTGATGAAAAGCCCCGGCGTCCAGCTGCCGAGACCCGTGAGGGGGTCGGGCGTCAGGTTGGCCGCGAAGCTCGTGCCCCAGGGACCGACCCACTCGGTGAGGTCGGCGTTGGTGATCGCCGCCCACTGCCCGGGAGCCGGACCGATGAGACCAGCCGGGGGAGCCGGTGACCGCGGCGCATTGGCCGCATGGCCGGAGAGCAGCCGGGAGAGGTCGGGGGCGGGACCGTGGGGCGTCATGACCTTGGGCGTGTGGCAGTCGTTGCAGCCGCCGTACTTCACGAGGTACTCGCCCCTCTTCAGCTGCTCTTTGGACGTCCCGGCCGCTCCGGCGGCGGCGACCGGTGCCGCCGTGACGGCGGCGGCGGCCAGAGCCGCGATGAACGCGGCGATGCCGCGGGCCACGAGCCTCTCTTCCATGGAACCCCCTGCGAATTGTTGCTTTCCCGAACAGTCGGTCTTCGACGGCGAATGCTGCCAGAAATTGCTCTCCCGCCATCCGCGCGGGCCGCGCCGCGCGCAAGAAAAAGCCCCTGAAGTCTTTCGACCTCAGGGGCTTTTGTGTGGAGCCTGGCGGTGACCTACTCTGGCATGCCTGAAAGGCACACTACCATCGGCGCAGAGCGTTTTCACTTCCGAGTTCGGAATGGGATCGGGTGGTTCCCGCTCGCTATGGCCGCCAG
>DASSQU010000088.1:0-4626 GCA_035702325.1 Steroidobacteraceae bacterium | reverse complement strand
CTCGACCGGCAGCCCCGCATCCGCGAGCGCCGCGGCGAGCGCCGCCTCGATGCGCGCCGCCTCCGCGCGGGCGAGCTGCTGCAGGTGCAGCGTCGGTCCCGCGAGCACCTCGAGGCCGCGCCGCAGCACGCTGCCGGCGGCGCGGATGCCGGCCTTGTGCTGCTCGAAGCGCAGTGCCGGCGCGTAGCGGCTCATGCCGACGTAGACGCCGTAGGGCCCGCGGCGGCGGTCGGCGAAATCGAGCAGCACCAGGTAGACGTTGGTGCGTCCGGCGCGCGCCGCGCGGAAGCGCAGCGCCACCTCATAAGCCGCCGGCAGCCACTCGATGTAACGCATCGGCAGCCACTCGGGTACCGACGCCGCGGCACGGCGCCACAGGGCCTCGAGCGCGCTCTCGATGCGCGCGGGGAATTCCCCGCGCATCCACAGTTCGTGGATGCAATGCGCGCCGACCGCCCCTTCACCCGCGCGCAGCGCCGCCTCCAGACGCGCCGCCAGCGCCCCCGGGGGCAGCAGCGCGAGCGGCCGCGCGCCTGGGGCGAGCGCCGGATCGAAGGCGGCCGGGGCCCGCGTCACGTCCGCGCCGCGCGCGGCACGCGGGCGCTCACCCCCGCGGAAATCAGCCACACGGCCCCGGAGGCGGCCACGGCGAGCGGCACGATCAGCACCGCCCGGCCGAGCGAGCTCAGGTCGGAGAGGTAGCCGATCAGCAGCGGCGACGGCACGTCGCCCAGCAGGTGTATCGCGAACATGCTGAGCGCGATCGCCGAGGCGCGCTCGAAGGGCGCCGCGATGTTGACGATCGCGGCGTTGATCGGGCCGGTCGACATGAACAGCAGGAGCTCGGCGGCGACGATCGCCGGAAAGTAGACGCCGGGTGCCGTGGCGGTGAGCGCGAGCAGCGCGCACGGCGCCGCGAGCAGCGTGACCACGCCGGCGAACCACAGATACGCCTGGCGCGAGAAGCGCAGGCAGCGATCGCCGAGCCAGCCGCCGGCGAAGGTGCCGAGAAAGCCCGTAGCGAGCACGATCTTGCCGAAGCCGATGGTGGCGGTCTCCGCCGGCACATCGCGCATCCGCTCGAGGAAGGTCGGCATCCAGAAGGCGAGCCCGCCGAGCCCGAAGGTGTAGGCGGCGTAACCGAGCACGACGAGCAGATAGGGCCAGCGCCCGAGGAGCCCGAGGTACACGGCCACCGGCCCGGGCGGCACGCCGGGCGCGCGCGGCACCGCGGCCGGGGCGTTCGCGGTCGCATCCTGCACGCCGCGGGGAGGATCGGGCAGCCGCAGCACCCACAGGGCGAGCGCGAGGCCCGGCACGCCCGCCACGAAGAAGGCCGCACGCCAGCCGAAGTGCACGCTGACCGCTCCGCCGACGATGTAACCGAGTGCCGCCCCGACCGGGATCGCCATGTTGAGCACCGCGTACACGCGGCCGCGGCGATCGACCGCGAAGCAATCCGCGAGCAGCGCCGGCGCGATGGCCACGTAGGCGGCCTCGCCGATGCCGACCAGCGCGCGCCCGAGGAGCAGCTGCGGGAAGCTCCGGGCGAAGCCGGAGAGCAGCGTCGCCAGGCTCCACACGAACACCCCGAGCGCGATCGGGCGGGTGCGCGAGCCGCGATCGCCCCAGGTGCCGAATCCCGGCGCCGCGACCATGTACACCACCATGAAGATCGGCATCAGCCAGCCGAGCTGGGTGTCCGAGAGCGCCATCGCCTGCTTGAGATCCGGCGCGATCGCCGACACGACGTAGCGGTCGAGATAATTGAGCAGGTTGATGGCGGTCAGTACGCCGAGCGCCCGGACGGCGGCGCGCTGCGTCGGTACGGAAGTGCCCAAGGTGCGAACTCGCGCGAGCGGCATGCGTGGCGCGCGACTTTAGCGCCTTTGGGTGGCCGGCCGCGAGTTGCCCCGGGGGTGGCGCCAGCCGCTCAGGCGGGCGCGAGCTTGAGGCGCTCGAGGTACTGGCGCACCGGCTCGCGGAAGCCCTCGCTGCTGGTCACGGTGGTGCCGCCGGCGACCACCAGGATGAAATCCCCGCGCGGCGTGCGGCTCACTTCCCTCACGTGGGTCATGTTCACCAGGCACGAGCGGCTGATGCGCAGCATCGGCTGGGTCTGGAACGACTTCTCGGCATGTGCGAGCGTGCTGCGCGCGTGAAAGGTCTCGCGGCCGATCGTGAGCCGCACGTAGTTGCGATCCGCCTCGACCAGCTCGACCTGCGACACGTCGAGCATGTGCATGCGGCTGCCGGACTCGGCCAGCAGGCGCGGCTGGGCCTCGGCGCGCACCCGCGCGCTGCGCTCGAGCTGCTCGAGCAGCGCATCGAGCGCCGCGCGGCGGTCGGCGCCGTTCTGCGCCAGGTGACGGCGCCGCACGCGCTCCACCGTGGCGCGAAAACGCGCCTCGTCGAAGGGCTTGAGAAGATAGTCGACCGCGCTCACCTCGAAGGCATCGAGCGCGTAGTGGTCGAAGGCGGTGACGAATACGATCAGCGGCAGCCGTTGCGGATCGAGCGAGCGCGCCAGCGCCATGCCGGTCATCGAGTCCATCTGGATGTCGAGGAACAGCACGTCCGGGGAGCGGGCGCGGATCGCCTCGAGCGCGCTGCGTCCGTCGCCATACTCGCCCAGCACCTGCAGGTCGGGCTCGCGCTCGCAGCACTCGCGCACCGCCCGGCGCGCCGCCGGCTCGTCGTCGACGATGATGACGTTCATCGGGCCGTCCCGGCCGTCGCGGGGCGCGCCACTTCGTCCGGGCCGTCGCGCAGCAGCGGCAGCCGAACTTCCGCAAACCAGACGTTGTCGGTTCCGGGACCGGCGCTGAAGCTGGCGCGCTCGCCGAACTGCACCGCGAGGCGCTCGCGCACGTTGCCGAGGCCGATCCCGCCGGTGCCGCCGCCGCCCTGCCAGGACGGCGCGAGATTGTTCTCGACGCGCAGCACCAGCGTCTCGCCATCGAGGCGCGCCGCGACGCGCACCTCGACCGGACCGTCGTGCCCGGCGAGCCCGTGCACCACGGCATTCTCGACCAGCGGCTGCAGGATGAGGCTCGGCACCCACACCGGCGGGGCCGCGTCGCGCGCGGGCACCGTGACCCGGAGGCGGTCGGCGAAGCGCCGCTGCTGCAACTCCAGGTACAGCTGCACGAACTGCAGCTCGTCGGCGAGGCGGGTGAATTCACGCTCGCCGGCGCTCAGCAGCCGCCGCAGCAGATCGCCGAGCTGCACCACCATCGCCTGCGCCGCCGGCGGATCCCAGGCGATCTGCCCGCGGATGGTGTGCAGCAGGTTGAACAGTGTATGCGGCGAGAGCTGCATGCGCAGCGCCGCCAGGTGCGCCGCGGTGAGCGCACGTTCGAGCGCGGCGGAGCGCAGCTGCGAGTCGCGCAGCCGCTGATAGAAGGTGAAGCCGGTGATCAGCGCCAGACCGAAGCCGTAGGTCACCAGCCAGCTGGTCGCGCTTGCGATCCAGGTCGAGACGCTCGGCCCGGAGAGGAACTCGGCCCAGTCCATGCCTGAGGTCATGTCCTTGGCGTGGCCGCCGTGCGCCTCGCCGACCAGGTACTCGCCGGTGGCGAGCGCCGGCGCGGCGAGCACCGCGAAGCCGATCGCGCATGACAGCTGGATCGGCGCCGTGCGCCACAGCGGCCGCCAGCCGATGCGCAGCGACGCCCACACACACAGGATGAACAGCGGATAGAGGATCAGATGCTGAATGAGACGCGCGTCCCATGGCGCGAAGAAGTCGGTGACGTTGAGCGCCCGCAGGCTCTGACCCATGGTGTTTGCATACATGAGGTTCGAGAGCGCCACGTAGATCCAGAACGCGGTGAGCACCGCGAGCTGCGGCCAGAGACTGTGGCGCGTGCCGGCCTGTCGTTCGGCGACGACAGCATCGCGGCCGATGTCGGCGGGGAACGCGGCAGCGTGGCGTTCCAGCGGGGAGGCGCTCATGCCGGCAGCATAACCCAGCGCCGGAACGCCGCGTGTGGCAGGCGCTGAACGCGCGGGACGAGCGCGTCGATTCGCGGGACGAATCCGCACGGCGCGCCGCCAAGCGACGGGTGGGACGTTCGCCGCGCCTCGCGGTCAACCCTGCAACGCCCGGCGGGCGGTACCAACGCGTCAGCCGCCGGGATCAGTCCGTAGCGCAGCGGCTTTAAACGCCGTGACCGAACTGCGAATCTGACTGTCAGCGTCGCGATGTCCGTGGCGCAACAGGAGAAGCTCATGACCTCAGCAACAGTAACCGCCGGAACGCGCCGCCGCGCCTCCGCAACCCTTGCTGCTCTGACGGCCTGTCTGGCCGCGGGCGCCTTCGCAACCGCGCGCGCAGCACCCGTCTCCGCGGACCCGTTCGTCACGGTGAGCTACCACGACCTCAACATCGCCACCGACCAGGGCTCGCAGGTGCTCTATGCCCGCATCGTATCGGCGGCTCGTCAGGTGTGCGCGGCGGATGACGTCCGCGACCTGCGCGCCGTCGCCGCCGCCGCCGATTGCCGCGCGCGCGCCGTCGCCCAGGCGGTGCGGGCGGTTAACAGCCCGGCGCTCGCCGCGGTGCACGCCGCTGCACTGCAGAGGCATGGCTAGCAGCATTCCCAGGGAAGGCGTATCCGGGCG
>DASSQU010000087.1:0-8052 GCA_035702325.1 Steroidobacteraceae bacterium | reverse complement strand
TCGAGACCGCGGGTCCCCTGGTCGTGTGCGGAGCGGTGCGCGGCGACGGTCGCATCCAGGGAGCGCTCAGCATGTCCGCCGGCTCCGAGTGGGTCGGCGAGGTGCACGCGCGCGCGGCGGTGGTCGCCGGCCGCCTCACCGGCAAGCTGGTGGTCGAGGAGAAGCTCGAGGTAGGGGCAAGTGCGGTGATTCACGCCGATGTCGTCGCCCGCACGATCGCCATTGCGCGCGGCGCCGTGGTCGAGGGAGCCGTGACCGTGACCAGCGGCCAGCCGGTATCACACTTCGAGGAGAAGCGCGCTCAGCCCGGCTCGCCGAGGCGCACTACCTGAGCGGCGGCGTGCGCGGACGCCACGGCGCCGAGCCGTGCGAGGATGTGCCGCTCCGCCCAGGTGGAGCCGCCGAGACGGTCGATGAAGCCGCAGTGCCCGCCGTAGCGCGTCACGGTGACCGCGAGCGCCGCCGGACGCGCCAGCCGCGCGAGGCCGCCGACCGGGATCATCGGATCGTCGAGCGCGGTGATGATCTCGGCGGGTACCTCGAGGGGGGCGAGCCGCTCGCCGGTGATCGCATAGCCGGCGAGGTACTCCTCGAGGCTCGCGAACTCGGAGTGGCGGCGCACGAGCTCGGCGGTCATGTTCCGCAGCTTGCCCAGCCGTCTGAGTGCACGGAAGTCGTAGCTGCCCGGCCAGGCGAGCGCCTTGCGGCGCAGCGACCGGCGCCATTTGCGCACGAAGTACAGCTCATAGCCCGGCATGCTGCGCTCGAGCGCCTCGAGAGTCTCGGCAGGCTCGAGCACCGGCGACACTGCGATCACCCGCGCGAGCACCAGGCCCTCGGGGCGCGCCCGTGCCGCGACGCGCAGGAAGAAATTTCCGCCGAGTGAGAATCCCACCAGCGTGAGCGGCCGGCCGGCGAACCGGGCCTGCAGCGCACGCACCGCCCCGATCACCTCCGGCAGGCGGCAGGAGTGAAACAGCCCGCGGTTGAGGTGGTGGGTGTCGCCGTGGTCGCGCAGGTTGAGCCGCACCACCTCGAAGTGCCGCTCGTAGAGCTGCTGCGCCAGCGACAGCACGTAGAGCGATTCGGCGCTCCCTTCCCAGCCGTGCAGCAGCACCACCGGCCCGTCCTCGGCCGGTACCGGGCTCGAGACGAAGCACTGCAGCCGCACGCCGTCGCCGCACTCGAGCAGCAGCTCGCGCCCGGCGGCCAGCAGCGGCGCGGCACGCCGCAGGATGCGCCCCCGGCGCACGAAGGTGCTCGCGAGCATCGACTGCAGGTGATGGCTGCGCAGCCAGCGCGGCGGCCGGAAATCTTCGAGCACGGGAAACGGACACGCGGTGCGCAACGTGGAGAGTGTAGCGGAGAGGGAAACGCTTTCAACGGCGCCGCCGTTCACCCCCGCCGCGCGGCCATCAGGGCGGTGAGTCCGCCTTCAGGCCGACGCGAGTCTGCGCAGCAGTGCAGCGGCGAATCGCCGCGCCGAACCCGGCGCGTGGGCGAAGAAGAACGACGGCTCGGTGAGCTCGAGCTCGAGAAGACGCGGCGCGCCCGCAGCGTCACGCAGCAGATCGACGCGCGCATAGAGCAGCGTCCCGAACGGCAGGGCCGCGAGAATCCGGCCGCCGGCCGCGAGCTCATCCCCGGCGGGGGCGCGCGCGATGATCTCCTCGGGCGCGAACAGGGCCGCGGTGGCGGGCGCGCCCGGGGGCAACAGCGCCGCCTTGCGCACCGCATGGCTGAAGCGGCCGTCGACGTACATGAGCGCAGTCTCGCCGTCGCGATCGACGCCTGCGAGATAGGGCTGCAGCATCACGCTGCGCCGGGCGGCGAGCAGCCGACGCACGTGCTCGGTCGCCTGCGCGTGATCGACGCGCGCATGGCGCTGCGCGTCGCGCGCGCCGGCGCCGACGGCCGGCTTCACCACCAGCTCGCCGCAGGGATCCGCGGCGAGGAACTCGGCGAGCGCCGCGGCCGGATCCTCACCCGGCTCGACGAACCGGCTGGGGACCACGGGTGCGCCCGCCCGTGCGAGCTCGCGCAGGTAGTGCTTGTCGGTATTCCAGCGCAGCACCGGCTCGGGGTTGAGTAGCCGCGTGACTGCGGCGACCCGCGCCGCCCAGGCGAGGAACTCGGGGAGCCGCTCGGCGTAATCCCAGGCCGAGCGCAGCACGGCGGCGTCGAAGCGCGCCCAGTCGGCCTGCGGATCATCCCAGTCGACGCAGTCGGCAGCGGCGCCCGCAGCCGCGAGCGCCGCGACGAGCGGCGGCAGGTCCTCGTCGAGAGCGCGCGCTGCGCGCGCGGTGACGAGCGCCACCCGCGGTCTCAATCGCGGATTCCCGCCCCGCGCTCCATCAGGGCGACCGCGATCGCGAACAGCGCGGCCGCCGCGAGCAGCATCAGCGTGAAGGCGATGCCGACCTGGACGTCCGAGACGCCGAGGAAGCCGTAGCGGAAGGCGTTGACCATGTGCAGGATCGGATTGGCGTACGATACCCGCTGCGCCCACTCGGGCAGCAGGGCCAGTGAGTAGAAAACGCCGCCGAAGTAGGTGAGCGGCGTGAGCACGAAGGTCGGAATCCAGTTGACCTGATCGAAGTTCCTGGCGAACAGCGCGTTGAGGAAGCCGCCGAGCGCGAAGGTGAGCGAGGTGAGCAGTCCGGCGGCGCAGATCGCCAGCAGGTGCTTCACCACCAGGTGCGTGAAGATGAGCGACACGATGGTCACCGCCCCGCCGACCAGCAGGCCGCGGACCACGCCTCCGGTGGCATAGCCGGCGACGATCACCCAGCTCGGCAGCGGCGACACCAGCATCTCCTCCACGTGCTTGCCGAACTTCGCCCCGAAGAACGACGCCACCACGTTGCCGTAGGAGTTGGTGATCACCGCCATCATGATGAGACCGGGAGCGATGTACTGGCGGTAGTCGAAGCCGCCCATGCTGCCCACGCGGCGGCCGATCAGGCTGCCGAAGATGACGAAGTACAGCGTCGCGGTCACCACCGGCGGCACGATCGTCTGCCCCCAGATGCGGATGATGCGCCCGTACTCGCGGATCACGATCGTCTTGAAGCCGATCCACCGCACCACGTTGAGGTTGACCGGCGGCGCGACCGGGAGCGTCGTGGCGCTCATCGCGCCACACCCGCGGGAGCGCGTCCCGCGCCGGCCGGCAGTGCCGCCCGCGACTCCGGGGCGCCCGGCACCGGCTCCTCGCCGCTGCGTCCCTCGACCAGGCGCATGAAGATCTCCTCCAGGCGGTTCACCTTGTTGCGCATGCTGAGCACCTCGATGCCGAGCGCCGACAGCCGCGCGAAGATGTCGTTGAGGTTGTCCTCCCTGGATACCTCGACTTCCAGCGTATGGTCATCGACCAGGGTGACGACGTAACCGTCGAGTCGCGGTGCCTGGGCGAGCGCATCGCGCAGGTTCAGCACGAAGGTCGCGACGTGCAGCCGGCGCAGCAGGCTGCTCATGCGGTCGCGCTCCACGATGCGCCCGCCGCTGATGATGGCGATGTTGCGGCAGAGCGTCTCGGCCTCCTCGAGGTAATGAGTGGTGAGGATGATGGTGGTGCCGTGCGCGTTGATCTCGCGCAGGAAGTCCCACATCGATCGGCGGATCTCGATGTCGACGCCCGCGGTCGGCTCGTCGAGGATCAGCAGGCGCGGCTCGTGCATCAGGGCGCGCGCGATCATCAGGCGCCGCTTCATGCCGCCCGAGAGCCCGCGCGAGATGCCGCCACGCTTGTCCCACAGCTGCAGCTGCTTGAGGTACTGCTCGGCGCGCCGGCGCGCCACCGGTCGCGGGATGCCGTAGAAGCCCGCCTGGTTCACGACGATGGTAAACGGCGTCTCGAACATGTTGAAATTGATTTCCTGCGGCACGATGCCGATGCAGGCCTTGGCCGCTTCGAGCTCGCGGTCGATGTCGTGGCCGAACACGCACGCCTGGCCGGCCGTCTTGTTGACCAGCGAGGTGATGATGCCGATGAGGGTGGTCTTGCCGGCGCCGTTCGGGCCGAGCAGCGCGAAGAAATCGCCCTGCTCGACGTCGAGATCGACGCCTCTGAGGGCCTGCACGCCGTTCTTGTAGGTCTTGGTGAGTCCGCGGACCGAGAGTGCGTTCATGGAGGGGGAGGATCGGGTGTCGGGCGGCGCACTGCAAGTTGGGCAGCGTGGCGCACCCGCGGCCGGGCAGCCCGCCGCCGCCCCCGGACGCGCTTCGACGCACTCTAGCGTAACGGATCGCGTGCGTGCTTCGGCTTCGTTCCGCCGGACGCCTTGACGCGGGTGCGCCAGACCTCGAAGGGATCCCAGCTGCCGGCCCGGTCGGGCCGGACCTTCTCCCGGCGGCTCGCTATCGCGGTGAATTCCTCGTTGGCGGCCGCGGCCTCGCGGCGAATGGGGAACAATCCCTCTGCTCCTTTGTTCTTCATCTGGATCGGCTCTCCGTAATTATTCTTCCGGGCGTTCTCCCCGCCCTGCTTCTTCTCTCCACACGCCAAGCCATCCGTGGAGCGACACGAAAGGCGGAGTCTACATCCTCACCGGGTCAAAAGGGATCGGGGAAAGTACCAGTTACCGGCACCCTAAGCCAATGAAAATACGGCAAATCTCCTGCTTGCAAATCCCTTGAAATCCCTTGCACGCCTCCGGGAACATTTCCTAGCCCGAGAAGTAACGAGTCAGATACTCCTCGAAAGTTCCCCGGTCGCTCGCTTCGATCTCACGCTGGGCGAGGAGCGAGCGCTCCGCCTCGTCCTTCAGCTCAGCGAGGCGCGCCTCGTTCGGCGGGTAGAGATCCAGAAAGTACGCCTTGTGGGTCGCCGACATGCGCAGCGCGAGCGCAAAGAACGATTCGTCGGCTGCGGTAAGCTCGCTCATGAGGCGCGCCGAGGGAGTGAGCGCGACGTCGGCGACTTTGGCCGCCTGCGTCGCGAGCGCCTGCCGGTACGGGCGGGCCGCATCGCCCTGATCGAGGATCTCGCACAGCCCCGCCATCGAGTCGAGCAGCTCCCGCGCCCACTCGATCATCGGTACGCGGCGGCCGTCGCGCTCGAGGGTGAGGCCGGGCTCGCGGCCGCGTCGCGCCACCGTGAGGTGGTTCTCGTCGAGCGCGCGCTGCTCCGCCTCCCCGATCGGTGCGCTCTCCTTGAGCAGGCACAGGGCGAGGAACGCCTCCAGGAAGCGCAGCTTGTTCTGGTTCACACCGACCGGATCGAAGGCGCTCACGTCGAGCGCGCGCACCTCGACGTACTCCACTCCGGCACGCAGCAGCGCCTTGGTGGGTCGCTCGCCGGAACGCGCCACGCGCTTCGGGCGGATGAAGCTGTAGTACTCGTTCTCGATCTGCAGGATGTTGGCATTCAGCTGCCGGTACTCGCCGTTCACCTTGACCCCGAGAGCCTCGTAGGGCGGATGCACAGTGGTGATGGCGCGCGTCAGGTCGCGTACGTACTCCTCGAGACTGTTCACCGAGACCGTGAGGCCCGCCTGGTTGCGGTTGCGGTAGCCCACGTCGCTCATGCGCAGGCTGGTGGCATGAGGCTCGTAGGCGGTGCCGCCGCCGAAGTCCTGCAGCCGCAGGTCGCGCCCGCGCAGGAAAGACCTGCCTGCCACCGGTGACACCCCGAACAGGTACAGCACCAGCCAGCCGTGCCGGCGATAGTTGCGCAGCAGGTCGAAATAACAGCGCGACACGAACTCGGTGCCGTGGCGCTGCTCGCCGCGCAGCGCCGCGTAGGCCTCCCAGAACGGCAGCGGGAACGAATAGTTGAAGTGCACCCCGGAAATCGCCTGCATCATGCGCCCGTAGCGCAGCCCGAGGCCGTTGCGGTACACGGTCTTCATGTGACCGACGTGCGAACGGCCGTATTGCGCGATCGGGATATCCTCGTCGCGGTCGATGGCGCAGGGCATGCTGGTCGCCCACAGCAGCTCCTCGCCGAGATGGCGGTAGACGAACTGGTGCAGATCGAGCAGATACTGCAGCAGCTCCCAGCTGTGGGTGAACGCCGGCGTCACCAGCTCGATCAGCGACTCGGAGTAGTCGGTGGTGATGTGCTCGTTGGTGAGCGCCGACCCGAGCAGCGCGGGGTGCGGGGTCTGCGCCAGCCGGCCGCGCGGCGTGACCCGCAGCGACTCCTTCTCCACGCCCTTGGCGCCGCCCTGCAGGATCTGCGGCTGCCCGCTGTTCACCAGCGCGGCGAGCCGTCGCTCGAACACCCGATCGATGCGAGGGGAGCTCATGGGTTCGAGGCGCGGGGTGCTACCAGCGCACGCGGCCGGCGAGCACTTCGTACAGCAGGCGCAGATCGCCGCGCAGGCTGTAGATGGGGTGACGGAAGGTCGTCGGCGCGTTGCGCTCGAAGAAGAAGTGTCCGGCCCAGGCGAAGGCGTAGCCGGCCACCGGGACCGCCGCGAGCAGCGTCCAGCGCCGCGTGCCGAGCGCGGCCACCGCGAGGATGAGCGCGAGCAGCGTGCCGGTCACGTGCAGCCGGCGCGAGATGCGGTGGGTGTGCTCGCCCAGATAGAAGGGGTAAAACTCGCGAAAACACCCGAATTCCGCGCCGTGCTGCTCACCAGTCTTCTTTACCATCGCTCAGCTCACCGCGCACCGCTCATCCGCTCCACCAGCCTGAGAAACGCGCGCACCCGCCGGGCATTGGTGCCCGCATCCCCGAGTCCGACGCGTGATTCCGAGCGCACGTCGAGCCGCGAGCCGTGTTCGTTCGACCGCACCCGCACCACGATATCGTCCCGGAAGCCGAAAAACAGCGTGCCGTCCGTAGCCTCGAGCCTGCCCTCCGCCGGCACGAAGGCGTCGATGCGCCAGCCCAGCCGCTGCGCTGCGCGCTCGGCCGCCTGCAACACCGCCGGGGGGTCGAGTGCCAGCTCCAGCGGCCGGATATCGGGAGAGTATGCGCGCTGCAGCTCCGCGACTTCGATGGTCCGCCCGCCGGGCAGGCGCTCGGCAGGGGCATACGCCGGGGGATTGACGGCGTGCGCCGCGGCGCGCAGCGCCACCACCGCCACGAACGCCGGCGGATCGGTCAGGTCGGTGCTGATGTCGTGGATCGGCGGGGCGGCGCGGCCACGCACTACCCAGCCGATGAGATAGGCACTCGCCAGCATCCCCGCCGCGACCGCGAGTGCGCTCGTGGTGCGATTGAAGCGCATGCGCCGCACGCTCGCCACGGAGAAGCCGAGCAGGGCGAGCACGGTGCCGCCGAGCACCACCAGCGCCGCGAACGCGAGCGCGAGCAGCGCGGCGCGCAGGCTCGCGAGCCCCGCACGGTACGCCGGACCGCTCGCCAGGGCGAGTGCGATGCCGGCTCCGGTCAGCCATGAGCCCGCACGGGCGAGGCGCAACGGCCAGGCGGGTGGCACCAGGGACGGAAACGGCGTGCTGCTCATGGCTGCTGCGGGACTTGGAGTTGTTGTTCGGAGTCGCTTGAGGCATCTTGCCGCCTGCCGGGTCGTCGGCGCAAATGCCGCACCGGCCGCGGAGGTCGCCTCATGATCGGCATCATCGGCGGCACGGGTCTGTACGCCATGCGCGGGCTGCATGGGCTCAGCTCCACCGAGCTTGCTACGCCCTTCGGGGCGCCGTCCGCTCCGCTGGTGCGCGGCACGCTCGCCGGGCGCGAGGTCGCCTTCCTCGCGCGGCATGGCCTGCATCACCAGCTGCTGCCCGGCGAAATCAACTTCCGCGCCAACATCTGGGCGCTGAAGAGCGTCGGCGTGCGCACCGTCATCGCGGTGTCGGCGGCCGGCAGCCTGCGCGAGGAGATCCGGCCCGGCGAACTGGCGCTGCCGTCGCAGTACCTCGACTTCACGCGCGGCACGCGCGCCGCCAGCTTCTTCGGCCGGGGCGTCGTGGCGCACGTATCCACCGCGCGGCCGGTATGCGCCGCTACCGCGGATCTCATCGCGCGCGCGGCGCACTCGCTCGATCTCAGGCTGCACCTCGACCAGACCTATGCCTGCGTCGAGGGGCCGCGCCTCGGCACCCGTGCCGAGAGCCTGTTCCTGCGCGGTGCCGGGGCGG
>DASSQU010000086.1:0-17990 GCA_035702325.1 Steroidobacteraceae bacterium | reverse complement strand
GAGCTCGACTGGGGCGGCGCCCTCGACACTCTCGGCGTCGCCCCCATGCTGCTCGCCCAGGCCGATCCGGCGGCCATCGCCGAGGTAGGGGCGGACGCCCGCCGTACGCTCGCTGCCATGGTGGCCGGGCGGGCGGATCCGCTCGCGGCGGCCGAGCGCTGGGCGCGATCGGAGACCGCGCTGCGGCTGCGGTGCTGTGAGAATTGGCTCACAGAACGCATTCGCGCCGGGTGTGGCGCGGGGGGCCTTATGACAGAAATGGGCGCTGGCGCCCACTTGCCGCAGCCCGGAGCAGTCTTGAATATACGCGAGCTTTTCGGGCTGCTCGACGAGGTACGGGAGCTGCGGGCGACGCTCGACGTCCCGCTCAACCGCGCGCTGGCGCTCGAGGCGCTGCTGCGCCGGCTGGCGCCCCGCGCGGCCGGTGCCGTAACCTGAAGGGAAGAGGAACGTGAGAGCAGGTGGCAACAAACCGGGTCTGCTGACGCTCACCATCAAGGACAAGAGCGCGCTTTACCTCGCCTACATGCCGTTCGTCAAGAACGGCGGGCTCTTCATCCCGACCAACAGCAACTATCGCCTCGGCGACGAGGTATTCATGCTGCTGAACCTCATGGGCGAGGACGAGAAGCTCCCCGTGGCCGGGCGCGTGATCTGGGTGACTCCGAAGGGCGCACAGGGCAAGCGCACCGCGGGCATCGGCGTGCAGTTCAGCGAGCAGGACCGCGGCCAGACACAGAAGAAGATCGAGACCTATCTCGCCGGCGCCCTCTCGGGCGACAAGGCGACCCATACCATGTAGCAGCCGGTCGGCGGCCCGTTGCCCCGGGGCCGCCCGTCAGCAGCGGCTCATTCCGCGCTCACTCGGCGTCCGGTGCCTCGCTCGATTCCCCACTGCCGCTGTCGCGGGCGGTGATCGGCGGCACCGGGATGATGCCCGTGCCGCTCACGCCGCCGGTGAGCACGTAGGCGTCGAAGCCGCGCTCGACGAGCAGGTAGGTGGCTGCGGAGCTGCGGCGGCCGGTGTCGCAGTACACGACGTAGGGAACGGCGCGATCGAGCGTCGCGAGCTTGAGGCGGATCAGATACAGGGGAATGTTGAGCGAGCCCTCGATGGCCAGCGTCTGGTGCTCGCTCGGCAGCCGCACGTCGAGCCAGCGGCCGCCGCGCGCGATGATCTCGTCGGCCTGCGCGCGCGTCACCCACTGCAGCAGCGGCTCGTTCATGAGCTCGCGGAAGTCCTGCTTGTTGAGCCGCATGAGCACGCCGTCGGTCAGCATGGTGACGGTGGCGTTGCGCTTCGCCTCGGCGATCAGCGCCTCCTCGCCGAAAGTATCGCCGACGCCGAGCTCGGCGAGCTTGATGACTTCGCGGCGCAGCGGGGTCTCGCGCGACACCGCGCACTTGCCGCTCACGATGATGTAGAAGTAGTCGCCTTCCGCACCCTGCTTGATGATCACCTCGCCGGCGCGGCACGGCACGCGCTGCAGACGCTGGAAGATCGCCTGGATGTTGGCCGGCGGGATGCGGTGAAACGCCTTGGTCTGCAGCAGCGTCGTCATCCAGTCGTCGGAGCCCACGTTCTGCAGCTGGGTCTGCAGCTCCCCCACCTCGTAGGTACCGGTCTGATCCCAGGTGATCATGACGTCGAGCAGGTCGCTGTCGATCGACAGGTAGCTCACGTCGCCCGCGGCCCGGGCACGTACCTTGCGCGGCAGCTGCGGGTAGACGGGGTTGCGCGCCTCGGGAGTGCCGCCGCGGATCACGCCGACATTGCGGTTGTCCTCGCTGATCTCGAGCGTGCCGGTGAGCAGCCAGAAAGTGCGCCTGTCGGTGTCGCCCTGGTCGAACAGCAGCCGTCCGGAGTTGAGCGTGCGCACGGTGATCTTCTTGGCGAGCGCGGCCAGGTTTTCGCGCTTCATGCCGTCGAGAGGCGCGAACGCCTTGAGAACCTGCACGCTCGCTTCGCGCTCGTCCGCCATACTCTCCTCGGGTCTGGGCGCTTGCCTCGGGTCTGGGCGCTTGCCTGGGGCGGCGCTCATGCAGCCGGATCGTGCGGTGTAACCCCTGTTCGATGGTAGCACACGCGGCCGCGCGGACCGCGCGCCGCGGGCTCACGCTTGCGGCACTGTCTCGAGCAGCGGCCAGCCGGCATCGGGCGCAAAGCGCGCGCCGTAGCGGCCGGCGAGCTCGGCGAGCCGCGTGACGATCGCCTGCGGGCCGCGCGCGCGCGCATAGGCGAGCGGCCCGCCGCGGAAGGGTGCGAAGCCGGTGCCGAACACCACCGCC
This sequence comes from Steroidobacteraceae bacterium, assembly GCA_035702325.1. GTDB lineage: Bacteria > Pseudomonadota > Gammaproteobacteria > Steroidobacterales > Steroidobacteraceae > 13-2-20CM-66-19. The sequence goes on along the minus strand of DASSQU010000086.1, from coordinate 15,701 downwards.
GCGTCCGCGAGGTCTGCGTCCTCGACCACCCGCTCGCGCAGCGCCGCCACGCATTCGTTCACCAGTACCAGGATCATCCGGTCGACGAGATCGGCGGGCGCCGCCGTGCCGCCGCCGCCGCCCTTCTGCGGCTTGCCGTCACGCCACTGATAGAACCCGGCGCCGCTCTTGCGGCCGAATTTCTTCGCGGCCAGGAGCGCCGCGAGCCGCGGCAGCTCGGGTGCGGGGCGGCCGAGCCCGCGGGCGATGATCTCGCCGACGTGCGCCGCGACGTCGAGCCCCACGACGTCGGCGAGCTCGATCGGGCCCATGGGCATGCCGAACTCGACCGCCGCGCGGTCGATCGCCTCGAGCGCGACGCCTTCCCCGGCCGCATGCATCGCCTCGTGCAGGTACGGCATCAGCACCCGGTTGACCATGAAGCCCGGGGCGCTGCGGCACGGCACCGGCAGCTTGTCGAGCCGCCGCGCCAAGGCGATCGCCGCCTGGGTGCACGCCGGATCGGTGCGCGGGGTGTGCACGATCTCGATGAGCGGCATCTGCGCAACGGGGTTGAAGAAGTGCAGGCCGACGAGGCGCTCCGGGTGCGCCAGCCGCGCAGCGAGGGGCTCGAGCATCAGGCTCGAGGTATTGGTCGCGAGCAGCGCGCCCGGCTTCATGCGCGGCTCGAGGCGGGCATAGAGCTGCTGCTTGGCCTCGAGATCCTCGAAGATCGCCTCGATGACCACGTCGGCGCCCGCGACCCCGTCGCCGGCCGGATCGGCCCGCAGGCGCGACTGGGCGGCGGCGTTTCTGGCCGGATCGCGCAAGCGCCTCGCGAACAGCTCGCGCGCGCGCGCCATCGCCGGCTCGATGTACTCCATCGCCCGATCCTCGAGGCTCACGTTGAAGCCGCGCAGCGCGGCCCACGCGGCGATGTCGCCGCCCATCACCCCGGCGCCGATCACGTGCACGCTGCGCGCCTCGAGTCCGCCCCTGCCACCGGCGCTCTTGAGGCGATCCTGCAGGAGGAACATGCGCACGAGGTTGCGCGAGGCGGGCGTCGTGAACAGGTACGCGATCGAGCGGGCTTCGGCCTCGAAGGCGCGCGCCCCCCGGCCCCCGTAGCCCGCCCACAGATCGATGATGGCGTAGGGGGCAGGGTAGTGCGCCCGCGGCGCACGCCGCGCCACCTCGCGCGTCAGGACGCGCCGCACCAGCGGCCGCAGCGGCGCCGCCCCCAGCAGCCGCTCGAGGAGCGGTGCGCGGCGCGGCGCCGGCGCCCGCAGCACCAGCTCGCGCGCCGCGGGGCGCAGCTCGCTCTCGGTGACCAGCGCATCGACGAGGCCGATCCGCAGGGCCCGCTCGGCGCGCAGCGGCTTGCCGGTCAGCATCAGCTCCATCGCCGGACGTACGCCGATCAGCTGCACCGCGCGCACCGTGCCGCCGAAGCCCGGGTGAATGCCGAGCTGCACCTCGGGGAGCCCGAGCGACAGCCGCTCATCGCCCACCGCCAAGCGATAACGGCATGCGAGCGCGAGCTCGAGTCCGCCGCCGAGGGCGAAACCCTGAATCAGGGCGACACTCGGGCAGCGCAGCGCCGCCAGACGGTCGAGCACCTGCTGCCCGCGGCGGATGAGCGCGTAGCCGCTGCGCTCGTCGGTGATCCCGGTGAACTCGCGGATGTCGGCCCCGGCGACGAAGCCGCTCTTCTTGGCCGACAGCACCGCCAGGGCGCGCGGCAGGTCCTTCTCCAGCGTCGCCAGCACTGCATCGAGCTCGGCCAGCACGCCGCTCGAGAGGACGTTGGCCGAGGTCCCGGGCTTGTCGAGGCTCAGCCAGGCGATGCCCTCGCCGTCGCGCTCCAGACTCCAGCAGCGGGCGGTGTCGTTGCTCATGGGGTGGCGCTCGCGGATGGCTGCGGCGGCGGGCTCAGGCCACCGTAACGGCGGCTTTGGTCTCGGCGGCGCCGGCCTTCGGTCGCACCTGGAAGTCGCACACCAGCGGGCGATGGTCGGAGAAGCGCACGTCGGGCACGCGGAAGTCGCGCACCTCGATCCCCTCGCTCACCAGGATGAAGTCGAGCTCGATGCGCGGCACCCGCGCCGGGAACGAGGGCAGCCCGGCGGTATTGGCGCTGCGCAGCCCGGCGGCGCGCATGAACAGGTAGATCTCGTGCGTGCCCCAGAAGGTGTTGAAATCGCCCGCGACGATCACCGGCTTGGCCGACTGCACGATCAGGTCGTGCAGCGAGCGCAGCTGATACTGGCGCTGGCGGAATTTCAGCGACAGGTGCACCAGGAACACGCACACTTCGGTCAGCTCGAGCTCGATGATGAGCCGCTTGATGCCGGTATCGAAGTAATGGAAGCGCTCGCCGTGCACCGTGGGGGCCGACAGGATGGCGTTCGCCTGCTTGCGCACGATCGGCATCAGGTTGTTGATCGAGCCCGCGCCGTACTTGCACTGGAAACTGGAGTAGTGGCCCAGGTGGCTGGCAATGTACTCGGCCTGATTCAGCATGCCGGTGCGGATCGAGCCGATGTCGACCTCGATCAGTCCGACCAGATCGGCTCGTTCGCGGCGGATGAACTCGGTGATGCCGGTGAGCACCTTGCGGTTGCTGCGCAGGTAGCCCGCCCCCGGCAGCGGCAGGTGGAAGGCCGGGCCCGTGCCGGTGGCGTAGCGGATGTTGTAGACGAGCAGTCGCACCGTGGAGACAGGTTTTCGGCGGCAAACGGCTCATTCTATCCCCTGCCGGCCGCAGCCAGGGCTCAGGGTGTGCGCCGCACCCTTGAACCGTGCCGTGCATGTGCGAGACTTGGAGCCGTGGCCGGGCGGGCGTGAGCCGCGCGGCCCGAGGGGGAGGACCCATGTCGCAGGCCAACCCGGTGCGTCTGTTCGTCACGCATGCGTGGGAAACGAGCGACGACTACCTGCGCGTCTTCGAATACCTCGAGAGCGCGCGCAACTTCTTCTACCGCAACCACAGTACGCCCGACAAGCGGCCGGCGAGCGGCGATCGCGAAGCGCTGCGCGAGGATCTGCGCCACCAGATCGGGCCGGTCGAGGCGGTGATCGCGCTCTCCTCGCTGCACGACACCCAGCCGGACCTGCTCACCTTCGAGCTGCTCTACGCCCAGGCGAGCCACAAGCCGGTCGTGCTCCTCAAGCACTTCGGCGCGCGCCGGGAAGTGCCCAAGGCGATCGTCGATCTCGCCAACGAAGTTGTGGAGTGGGACGAGCGCGCGCTGGTCGATGCGATCCGCCGCCAGGCGCGTCACGAGGACACGACGCGCTGGGATACCATCGAGTTCAAGCTCGACTAGAGTCGCGCGCTGCCTCTTTGCTGCGCGCCGCCGCCCAGGCGTCGGCGAACAGCGCGGTCACCTGCGAAACCCCGTTGCGCGAGCGGGCGGCGGCCGGATGGCCGTTGTGCGCCGTGCCCTCGAGCGCCGCGGCGTTCGCCGCCGCCTCGTTCGCCGCCGCCGCGGCCGCGGCGGCTTCGAGCGCCGCTTCCCGGGCGATCGCCGCGAACAGCCGCACCACGCTGCAGGCCAGCTCGTCCGCCTCGCTCATCGACATCTTGCGCACCGTGGCGCGCACCGCGTCCTCGCCGCGCAGCGGCCGCTCGCGCGTGAGCGCGTCGTGACAGGCGCGAAACTCCTGACGCAGCGCTTCGGGAAGCTCCGCCACGTTCACGAAGGCGAGATGATTGCGGTAGGCGTCGGCGAGCCGATCCTTGATCGGCCCGGAACGCGCGAGCGAGAGCGCCGCGCCCTCAAGCTGTTCCCATGTCGTGCTCATCATGCCCTCGACGGGGCGCCGCTCGCTCTCGTGGCTTCGACCGGTTCGAGGTCAGCGCGGGCGGCGTCGGTGAGTTGTTGTTATCCGGTGGGTGATGGATTCCAAGCGCGCTCAAGCGGCTGCGCTTGAAATATAGCTCAGACTCTAGGAAAAGAATATGGCAAGTCGCGCGGCGGCGCGGCCGCTCCGGCACCTCGCGGGTGACGCCGGGGTCCGAGGCGCGGGGGCGGCGGGGTGCGTGGCTGGTGCGCACCGCGCGGGGACCACGCGGCGCGAGCGACCTCCCGAGCTGCTTTAACTACGGGAGGTATTGGATTGATTGACTACGGCTAATTTGCCCAGCAGAAGGCCTGCGCGGCGGCGGTGTAGGTACCGGTCGCGTCGGCCGCGAACTGCCTTCCGGAGGAATCGACGGCAAATGCGGTGCACTGGGTATCGTTCGCCTGGCTCTGGCCCGCGACCGGGGTGGCGATCACGGTGAAGGAGGGGGCGGCGAGAGCGCTCGGGGCGCAGGCGGGCGTGCACACGCTCACGGTGTAGTAGCCGCTGCCGACCACGGTCGGGAGCGCTGCGTAGCCGAGGTTCGCCGCCACGGCGGTGTAGCCGGCGGGGTTGGTGCTGAGGAAGCGCTCCTCGCGCGAGGCGAGATCGAGGACCGCGGTCTTCGCTTCCACACGGCGCGACTGGCGGATGTAGCTCATGTAGGAGGGCACCGCGATCGACAGCAGGATCGTCGCGATCACGACGACGATCATCAGCTCGACCAGGGTGAAGCCCCGCTCCCCGCGCACCTTTATCGCCGAGTGCATCTTGCTGCTCCTGATGGTCAGATCAGCGCCGCTCGATCCAGCTGAGGCGCCGGCCGCTCGTATTGGGCGGCAGGTTGAGTCCGAGCGTTCCGCCGGCGATGTTGTTGGCCGCCGCGCCGCTGCCGCTCTCGGTCTGGTTGGTCTCGTACACCAGGAAGCGGGTGCCCGCGGCGTTGGCAGTGATGAACGAGCTGCCGGTGGCGTTGGTCTGCATGGCGATCGCATTCGCGTCCGTATAGCGCGGATCGGTGTTGACGGCGGAGTTGGCCGCCTCGCTCGGCGGCAGGAACACCTGGTTGAACGCCCCGCCGGTCATCGCCGAGAGCACGTAGGTGAAGCCGGTGTCGGTCGGAATCGCGCACGAGGTCGGATTGTTCGGCGCCGGGACCACCGAGTTCACCGTGAGCGCCTGCGCCACGAGCTCGGGGCTGTAGATGATCTGCTCCTGGGTGCCGGGCAGATTCAGGTACCAGCCGAACTTCTTGTTGCTGGCGCAGGAGGGCTGGCCCGCCCAGCAGATGGTCGCGTTGCTGGCGATGTCGCGGTTCTGCGTGGTGGAATTGATCGTGACGGTCTGCAGCTGCAGGTTCGCCTGTCCCATGGTGAAGTTGGCGCCGCCGAGTCCGGTGGCCGCCGGAGCCAGGCTCGCGTACTGCGCGCCCATCGACTTGGAGTTCCAGGACGCCATGTTCCAGTCCCACACGCCGTACAGGCTCTGCGTGCCGCCGGCGAACGAGGCGGGGTTGGCGTTGCTGAGCGGCACCTTCTGGCCGGTGCCGAACATCACCATCACCTGCGCCTGCATCCCGGCGCTCGCCGCACCGGAGGCCACCACCGGGGCGGTGGTGATCGGCTGACCCGCGGGGGTGGTGAACAGCGGGCCCGGCGACACCGCCCAGCTCGCCTCGCTGCTGCTCGTCAGGTCGAAGCGCCACAGGTTGCCCTGCAGGTCGCCCGCGTACACGTAGTCGGTCATGTGGTCGCCGTCGAGATCCGCGGGCGTCGCGAAGGAGATGCCGTTCGGCGAGGTCGTGCTGCCGGTGTGCGTGCTGAGGTAATAGAAGGTCTTGGCGGCGCTGGTCGGATCGATGGTCATGACGTAGATACCGGCATCGCCCGAGGCGCTGCCGAGCCCGTTGCCGAAGATCACCGCCCACTTGCCGTCGTGCAGCCGGCGCATCTGCGGCGTGCCGTAGGTATTGCCGAGATTGGTGCCGCAGTTCGCCACGTTGGTACAGGCGATGGTGGCCGCGGTCCATTCGCCCACCACCAGGCTGGCGGCATTCGCCTCGCTGAAGTTGGCGGATGTCGGATTGGTGACATCGAGGGCGTAGATGGCGGCGCCGCCCGGCCCGAGTCCTCCCACCAGCCACGAATGCCATTTGCCGCCGTAGAACACGTCGCCCGAGCCGGGCGTGGCGTCGACGAAGAAATTGTGCCCGTACTGGGCGTTGGAGTAGTCGACGTTGGTGGTGGCCGCGTGGATCGTCTGCACTACCGCGCCCGGCATGTAGGCGAGCACCTCCTGGCCGTCGTTGAGGGTGCCGACGAAGTTGCCGTTGGCATCGAAGGAGCCGCTGCGGAAACCGTGTAGCAGGCCGTCGTTGGAGCCTACATAGACCACGTTCGTGCGGGTCTGCGCCGCGGTGACGAACTGCGCGTAGCTCTGCGCGCTGCCCGCGTTCTCCGGCAGCGGGTCGGAGGGGTTGAGGCGGTCGGACCACACCGAGGTGTAGGGCGCGATCGGCGGACCCACCCACACCGGGCTCGAGTCGACGATGTCGGCGAGCACGCTGGCGCGGCGGCGGAACAGCCCGAGGCCCGCGGTGGTGATCTCGCACGAGCGGTCGCCGCGCAGGTATTTCACGCGGTCGTCAGGGGTGTAGGCGGTTGCCGGGATGTTGTTCTGGCAGCTCTGCGAGGCGAGCGAGGGAGACCCGGAGGTGTCGCCCGAATTGATGGTGTTCTGCTGCGCCGAGGTGAGGTTGGTCCACTCGAACGGGACGCCGCTGGCGCCGTTCCACGAGAGGATCGCGCGGCTGGTCGGGGCCTGGGCCGCGATCGGGCCGGCCACTCCGGTGGTGGCGCAGGTCGTGCCGGCAGCGACGCCGGTCAGGTCGCAGGAGGCATCCCAGTTCGGAATGTTGGCGATCACGACATTGCCGAACGAGTCGAAACCGAGGCTGCTCGCGGTCACCCGGCCGGTCCAGCCGTTGTTCGGGTTGTAGAAGGCGAAGTACGCCTGGATGCCGCTCTCGAGCTTGGCGGACTGTTTCTCGCTCGCGCCTGCCGAACCCGAGGCGGAAACGGCCGGCGCCGCCTTGAAGCACAGAATCTCGTGGATGTTGGTGCTGCCGCCGGTCGAGCCGGCGAATCCGAACAGGAAGTTCGCCGGCAGCGGACCGTTGGCGGTGGTGATGTTCTGCGAGCGGATCACCTGCTGATAGGCGCCGCCGTTGATGCTGTACGACAGGCTGAGATTGCCGGCTTGCGAGATCTTCAGCTGATAGAAGATCGGGGTCGCGGCCGGCCGGGACATGGCGGCCTCGTTGGCGATCGTGACGGTCGGGGGCAGCTCGACGAAGGCGTTGGGAATCGGCGCGTAGTCCATCAGCGGAATCGTGGACCCCGAGACCTTGACCGCCTTGTTGGTGACGGCGTTCCACACGACCCCGTTCTGGCAGGTCTCCTGCACCGCGGCCTGCTGCTGTGCGGACGTGAACGAGCTCGGATAGGTCGTCGGGTAATTGGCGTTGAGCCACGACCAGGCGATGTTGCCTGCGCCGCGCATGCCGATGCGGTTGGGCTTGTAGCCGTAGCCGAGCGTCGTATTGTCGCCGGTCGCCGGGTTCGGGCCCGTATAGCCCGCCATCCAGCTCGAGCCGTTGAGGAAGTTGCCGTACTCGTCGATGCCGAGCCCGACATAGGCGCCCACCAGTCCGGTGTATGGCGGGTTCACGTTCGAGCAGGTGTAGCCGAGGCTTCCGCCCCAGGAGCCGATGTTCGGCGCCTGGCTCGCGTCCATGAGGAAGAAGCTGATGCCGTCGGCTCCGTCCAGACCCGCGCCGCCGCTGTTGCCGCGATAGGTCACGGTCTTGAAGGTGATCGAGACGCCCTGGCCGGTGGAGAAGGGGGTCGCGGATACGATGGCGCCGTGCTGGGCGTAGCCCCCGGGGTTGCCGTTGGTGAAGCGCAGCGCGCCCTTGCCGAGCGGGTCGGGCAGAGTCTGCGTGTTGCCCGCGACGCCGTTCTGGCCGCCGACGAGGTTCTCCCCATAGACACTCTGAATGGCGGTGCATCCCGGGATCTGTCCGCCCGTGCCGCCGCTCGGCTGCGAGCCTGCCGCCGTGCCGGCGGTGAGGCAGGCGTCGGCGAAGGAGTACCAGGGGTTGCTGGTGCTGGCGCCGGTGAAGTCTTCGCTGACCGTCGTCTGTGCCCGGGCGGCGTACGGCGCCGTCAGCGCCGCGACCATGGCCAGAACTGCGGTAATACTGGTGCGGTTCATCACAAGCCACCTCTGTTGACGACGCCCTGGGCGACTTCGTAGGTCCTCTCGACCACGGCAGCCGTGGTGGTCTGCAGGTTGGCGGCCGCGCCGCCGTAGCCGTAGGCATCGATCTGATAAGCCTCGCCCTGACCGTCGGCGGCGACGCCGAGGTCCGACACATAGAATCCCGGCGTCGTGGCGTAGGGCGGGTCGCCGTTCGCGCCGTTCACGCCCGGAGTCACGCTCATGCCGGGCGGGAGGTAGATCGTCTGGATGGGCCAGGTCCACGGATTCTGCGTGATCACCACTCCCTGCTGCGCCAGAGTCAGATTGCAGATCTGTCCCTGGCCGAGATTGGCGTTGAGCGTCCCGGCGGCGCAGGCCACCGAGCCGATGGCGGCGTTGTTGCCCTGGATCAGCCACGACTCGGCAAACTGCTGCGCCGCCTCGGCGGCGTGGAACGCGCGTTCCTTCTCGCGCAGGTTGCCGGCGATGTGCTCCTGCGTGCCGAAGCTGCGGAACATGCTGAGCGCCAGGATGGTGATGATGATCAGCAGCAGCAGGCTGGTGATGAGCGCCATGCCGCGCTGTCCCGAGCGGGTCCTGGGCGCGTTCACGTGTGCACTCCGGTGCGCGCCATCACGTCGACGACGCGCTCGAACTGGATGGTGGGCTGCTGCCCGGCCGGGCAGGCCGGCGTGCAGAGCGGATTGGTGAAGGTGAGCACGATGCGCACCGAGCTGATGTTCGCCCAGTCGGTGTTCAGCATCTGGTCGGCGGTGAGATAGGTGTCGACGTTGTAATCGGCGAGCGCGAAGTTGCGCTTGACGCCGAAAAACACCGTGAGGCCCTGCACGCCGTTCACGATCGCCACCGGGGCGTTGTTGTCGAGCTGGCAGAACAGCTGCCCGGGCACGTTGCCGGCGGGCGGCACCACCGTGAACTGGTTCGCGTAGGCGTGGGTGGGGCCGAGCGCGGTGTTGGTGCTGCCGTCGCAGAGGATCACCCCGTCGTTGAGCGCGGTGCGGTAGCGCACCCCGAGCGTGTCGGGCCGGCCGGCGGCATGCGTGCCGAGGTAGGCCTGGCCCTGCGGGAACGCGCCCCAGGCGGGCAGCGACGTCGTCGGCTGCCACACCGTCGGATCGGGGAAGTAGCCCCCGGCCTGGATCACGTCGGTGAGCACCGTCATCGCAAAGCGCTGCTGATCCTGCAGCTGCGAGAGTGCCAGCTGGTTGAAGTTGGCCTGCCGCACGTTCTGCACGATGGTGACCAGGCCGCCGAGCAGGAACAGGGCGATCGCCACCGTCACCATGAGCTCGACGAGTGTGAAGCCGCGCGCGCGGCGCGCACGGCGGGAGTTCCATCCGATGAGACGCACGGTGCTCATGGCTCCACGTAGAGGACGTAGCTCGGGTTCTCGAACTGCCCGACGCCGGGGGCGGTCGCTTCCTGCTGGTTGATCGCCACCGCCTGCTCGGTCCAGGTCACCTGGATCGTGCAGGTCTGCGGGTTTGCGCCGAGCACCGGGGGACAGGCGATGGTCGCGGTCGGATTCGGCAACAGCTGCTGCAGCGCCGCCGCCCAGCGGGCGACGTCGTAGGAGGCGAGCAGCACCGGCGTGCACGCCGCGCCGCCTCCGGAAGTGCCGACGCAGGCGTTGAGCCCCCCGGCGAAATCCGCGCTCGCCTGTGCCTGCAGGCCCGCGTCGGTCGACTGGACTACGGGGTTGGCGCGCGGATTGACCACCGTGTTCGCCGGGGTGGTACTCACCCAGTACTGGCGGTTGGTGCGCATCGCGGCCGCGAGACTCGCCGCCTGGATCGCCGCCAGCGAGCGCAGGCGCGAGGTCGTCATGTTCGAGAGCGACAGGGCCTGCATCTTGGCGATGCCGAGCATCCCCACGCAGATCACGACGACCGCCACCATGACTTCGACCAGGCTGAAGCCGCGGACGTGCCTGCGGGCGTGGACGGGCATCATCGGCAGGTCCCCGAGAGGTTGTTCGCGGGCGTTTCGGTCGTGGCGAGTCCGACCGGCGTCACCCACAGGCAACGTGTCCAGGCCGCATTCGCCGTCGGGTCATGGAGGGTGACCGTCGTATTGGGGAAGCCAGCCGCGGTGGTGGCGAAGCCCTCGCGGTTGTAGGTGATCAGGCTGACCGCGTTGTCGGCGACGAAGGTGTCGGGAGTGGCCCCGGCGAAGGGGCTCTGAACCCTCAGTATCGAGTTCGCGGGCGGATTGGCGGCGTTGTTCGGGTTGGAGAAGATCACCCAGCCGCTGTGCCAGTTCGTGGTGCCGGTGCAGTTGACCCCGTCGGCCGAGACGCACACGGTGACGCCCTGGCCCTCCTTGATGGCCTCGGCGCGGGCGTACTGCAGGTCGCCGAGAAGCCCGTTCACCTCGGCCGACATGCGGTACGAGTTCGTGATGTAGCGGAACCCCGGCACCCCGATCGACAGCAGGATGGCCACGATCGCCACGACGATCATGAGCTCGGTGATGTTGAAGCCGCGCTGGTACCTCATGGCGCGGCAATTTACTCAAGTTCGGATGCGCCCAGAGCGGTAGCGGATCACATCCCGCGGCCCATCCGATGAACGGGCACGGGGGGCGTACGGACGGTCGCCGCAGTGCACATAATGGGGCCAGGGAGGGCTCCGGAAGGCCGCGGATCCGGCGCGCCGCCGCGTCCCTCACCCCCGGGACGACAGGCCCGTACGGGCGCGAATCCGGCACCCGGCCCGCGCGGTCCCGGGCCTGAACCGCAGAGGGTGGCCGCCGCCTTCGCTTTTGAGGTAGCCTGTCGCGGATAAGAAAGGTCGCGGCATCCGCTTCCGGGGTGCTAAGAATCCATAAGCAGATCGACACCGATCGATCCACGGGAGGAGCACATGAGTGCAGCAGCGGGCGGCATGACCGCCGCACGACCCTCGGTTGACCAGATTCCGAAGAACTTCCGCACGGTGATCCTCGCCGCGTCGGTCGGCAACGTCATCGAGTGGTACGACTTCTACATCTTCGGCAGCCTGGCTGCGGTTCTGGCAGCCAAGTTCTTCGAAAAGTCGCACCCGATCGCGGCATTGCTCAGCACGATCGCGCTGTTCACGGCCGGATTCCTGGTGCGGCCGCTCGGGGCGTTCCTGTTCGGGTGGATGGGCGACAAGGTCGGCCGCAAGTACACCTTCCTGATCACGCTCAGCGGCATGGGCCTCGGCACCGGGGCGATCGGGCTGATCCCCACCTTTCAATCGATCGGGCTGGCGGCGGCGTTCATATTGTTCGGCCTGCGCATGATTCAGGGCCTGTGCCTGGGCGGTGAGTACGGCGGCGCCATCACCTACGTTGCCGAGCACGTGTCGGACGCGCGCCGCGGCTACTACACCGGCTGGCTGCAGACCTCGCCCACCCTCGGCATCATCGTGTCGCTGGTCATCGTCGCCGGTACCCGCGGCTACTTCGGCGTCGAGCAGTTCCAGGCCTGGGCGTGGCGCATCCCGTTCCTGGTGTCCTTCCTGCTGGTGGCGATCGCGATCTACATCCGTCTGCAGTTGCAGGAGACACCGGTCTTCCAGGAGATCAAGGCCAAGGGGCAGATGACCAAGAATCCGTGGAAGGAGGCCTTCCTCAGCGCCAACATCAAGTTCGTGCTGATCGCCAGCATCGTGGTGATCGGAGAGGGGGTCGTGTGGTACAGCGGCCAGTTCTGGGCGCTCTACTTCCTGCAGCAGGTCTCGAAGGTCGATCTGCTGCACTCGGCGTATATCGTCGGCCTCGGGCTGCTCATCGGGACGCCCAGCCTGATCATCTTCGGACGGCTGTCCGACAGCATCGGCCGCAAGCCGGTAATTCTCGGCGGCTTCCTGCTCGCCGCGGTCACGTACTACCCGCTGTATCTGTGGCTGGGAGCCGTCACCCATCCGGGCGAAATCAACTACCCGGTGGCGGTGCTGATCATTGCCATCCTGGTCTGCTACGTCGGCATGGTCTACGGCCCCATCGGGGCGTTTCTGGCCGAGTACTTCCCGGCGCGGATCCGCTACACCTCGGTGTCGGTTCCCTATCACATCGGCAACGGCTGGGGTGGCGGCCTGGTGCCGCTGATCACGACGGCGGCCTTCCAGGCGACCCACAGCCTGGGCAGCGCGCTGTACTACCCGATTGCGGTGCCCGCCGTGTGCTTCGTGCTCGCTCTGTTCCTGATGCCTGAAACCCACCATGTCAGCATCTGGGACGAAGTCGGAGGCGAGCGCACGGCCTGAGGCTCGGGCCGCGTTGCAGACCAACGGGCCCGCAGGCGCCAGCCGCGCCTGCGGGCCCGGCTTTTTTGCAGGCTCAGGAACCGTGCGCTTTGATCCAGCGATCGAGCTCGGGCAACACCGTGCGCGCCATGCGTTCGTTGCGCCGAATGCTGGCCACGGCACCGAGAAAGGGCTTGCGTGCCTCGGGCGGAACGCTGCGGGCCTCGTATGCCTCGAGATCCGCGATGCGTTCCGGGAGCGCCGAGTATGCGGCCACCGCGGCGGCGAGATCCCAGCGCTCGAGCTTGGTGAAGGGCAGGGCGGGATCGTCGAGGCGCGGCGCGAGCGCCTGCCAGGTGAGATCCGCGTGGTCGGGAGCAATCCTGACGAGCAGCTCCGAATTGGTGCCGGCCGGAACCTTGTCACTGAGTGCCGCCTCGATCATCCGGCGTGCCAGAGCCGGATCGGCCACGCGCGCGAGCGCGCGGTAGATGTGGAGCTTCTGCAGCGGGTCCGCAGTGTGCTCGGCCTGCGCGAGCAGCGCATCGAAGCCGGCGGCGTTTGCGGTCGCGGCGACGATCTCGAGATTGGTGCGCTGCTCGGCAGCGGTGCCGGCGCCTGCGGCGAAGCCCGCGCGCGCCGCCGCAATGACGGCAGCATCGCCGAAGCGCGCCTGGAGTTCCCTGAGTTGGCCGCGCAGAATCTCGACATTCGAAGCCTCGCCGGGAGCGGCGGTACCGAGGTGCCGGCCGAGCGGCGCCAGCATCCTCAGCGCGTAGCGGCGCAAGGCGGCGCGCTGCGGGCCGTCCACGTAGTGCCGGTCGATGTGGTCCAGCACCTCGAGCACCCGTTTCCACACCACGGGATTGGCGTCCGCCGGCAAGGTGCTCGCGAGCGCTAAGACGCGATCGGTCGAAGCATAACCCGCTATCCCGGACGCCCAGGCATCGTTGAGAAGCCCGAGCTGATCCATAGGACCGAGAGCGCCGAGCCGGGCGGCGAGGGCGTCGAAGGTGCCGCCGAGGTACAGCACTCGCGCGTAGCCGAGCTGTCCGGCATTGACGAGCAGCGGCGGGGCTCGCGCCACGGTGGCCGCGCCATTCAGCAGCAGGTACCGGTACGGTCCGCCGACCGGTCCCACGGAGAGGGGCAGCCTCCAGTGGGGTGTCGGAAGGCCTGCGAGCGTCTGCGGGTCGTCGGCGAAGCGCGTAGTTTCGAGCGCGACCCCAGCCGGGGCGGCCGAGGCGCGCACCAGTGGCAACCCCTCCTGCCGCGTCAGGTCGTGCTCGATATCGAGGATCGGCAGATCGGCGGTCTTCTGCACCTCGCTCCACAGGTCCGTGTCCGTGGTATTGGCATAGGCGTGCGCCCGCATGTAGCGGCGTACTCCGGCCCGGAATTTGTCACCTCCGACATAGGCGTGGATCATGGTGATGATCGCCGCGCCCTTGTCGTAAGTGATGGCGTCGAACTGCTCCTGCGCCTGATCGGCCGTGTCGACCTCCTGGACGATCGGATGCGTCGACGGCACGGCGTCCGCCTGCTTGCCAGACTCGAAAATGCCGGCGGCCTGAAGCGCGGTCTGCCACTGCGGATGCAGCTCATCGGCCGCGTAGGTCTGCATCCAGCGCGCAAAGCCCTCGTTCAGCCACAAGTCGTTCCACCAGGCCATGGTGACGAGGTCCCCGAACCACTGATGCGCCATCTCGTGCGCCACCACCAGGAACAGCAGCTGGCGGTCCCGCTCCGTGGAGGTCTTGGTGTCGAAGAGCAGATGGTTCTGCGAATAGAAGATCGCACCCCAATTCTCCATGGAGCCGCCCTGGATCTCGCCGGGTGCCGCGACCAGATCCAGCTTGGGCAGCGGGAAGCGGATGCCGAAGTAGCCGTTGTAGTAGTGCAGCAGCCGGGCAGCTTGCGACAGCGCGTAGCGGGCCTTGGGAGTATCGCCGCGCTTGACGACGATGCCTACGTCCACGCCATCGACCGACCGGTGCAGACGCTCGAAGTCGCCGACTGCGAGGAACAGCAGATAGGTCGACATCTTCGGGGTGGTGGCGAACCGGACGCGTTGCAGGGCAGGGCCGAGGGGCGTGAGCTGCGCGACCGGCATGTTGGAGATCGCCATGCGATCCCGCGGTGCATCCACGGACACGCTGAAAGTGGCCTTCAGGCCCGGCTCATCCCAGCAGGGCAACAGGTCACGGGCGTCGGCGGGCTCGAAGTTGGTGGCAAGAGTACGGCGCGGGCCGTCCGGCCCGCTGTAATCCATGGCGAAGAAACCGAGCGTCGAGCGTCCGATCGTGCCGTGATACTCGATATGGATAACGTGGCGCCCCGCTGGCAGCGCCTTCGGCAGTGTCAGGGCCGCCCGACCCAGCGTCTTGTCATAGAGGACCTCGGCCCGCGCCGCTCCGTCGACGTCGGTGCGGTCGAACGCCAGGTTGACGGCATTGAGGGTAATGGTGCGGGTCGGTTCCAGCACCCGGACGGTGATGCCGACCCGGCCGCTGAAGGTGAGCGCGGCCGCATCGGGCTTGAGCGCAAGCTCGTAGTGCTCGGGCACGACGTCGCGGGGCAGCACCTGGCGCTTGGTGGCATCCGCCGCCCGCACGGACGGAGCGACGGTGATCGTGAGCGCCGCAAGCAGCGGGCACAGTACGCCAAGACGGCCGACCGACATGACTACTCCTTAAACTGGATACCGGGAGTTCCTGCTGCTCGCCTGACGCTGCTGCTGCTCAGGTTCTTTCTTTGTTCGCATAGTGTATGGCAAGCGCACTTAGCCAGTCTGTTCTCAGCGATTGATTCCCTGAAAAATGGATTCCAGGAAAACGCCGGCCATCACCAGTGCTTGCAATGCTTGCAGCGACCAAGACCTCGGTGCTAGCATTGCTAGCAGTGCAATCTACTCGAGGAGGTTCTCGTGGCACAGCTGATGGTCCGGAATCTGCCGGATGAGCTGGTTCGCGCACTCAAGCAGCGAGCCGCCAAGCGCAATTGGAGCGCCGAGCAGGAGCACCGTGAGATCCTGAGAGCGGCTTTGCAGGGGCCGCGACGAAGACCGCTGGCCGATGTGCTGGCGAGCATACCGAACGTCGGAACGGACGCAGATTTTGCCCGCCGCCAAGCCGACCGCCGGGGTTGACGTGTACTTGGTAGACACCGACGTCATCAGCGAGGCCCGCAAGGGAGCCCGCAGTAACGCAGGCGTTCGAGCATTCCTTACCCGCGCAAGTCGGGACGGAGCCGAGCTCTACCTTTCGGCCATCACCATCGGAGAGCTCCGCCAAGGAGTCGAGAGGATTCGCCATCGGGGCGATACCTCCCAGGCGAAGAGACTCGAAGACTGGTTGCTGCGGGTAAGCTCCGAATATGCCG
>DASSQU010000085.1:0-10995 GCA_035702325.1 Steroidobacteraceae bacterium | reverse complement strand
TGGAACACCTCCTCGCAGGCGACGGGCTTCGTCATCGATGCCGAGAAGGGCCTGATCCTCACCAACCGCCACGTGGTCACGCCGGGGCCGGTCACCGCGGAGGCGACCTTTCTCAACCGCGAGGAAGTGCAGCTCTTCCCGGTGTACCGCGACCCGGTGCACGACTTCGGCCTCTACCGCTACGACCCGAAGAAGCTGCGCTTCATCAAGCCGAAGGCGCTGCCGCTGTACCCCGAGGGGGCGCAGGTCGGGCGCGAGATTCGCGTCGTGGGCAACAACGCCGGCGAGCAGCTGTCGATACTCGCCGGCACGCTCGCGCGGCTCGACCGCGATGCACCCGACTACGGGCTGGCCAAGTACAACGACTTCAACACCTTTTATCTGCAGGCCGCCTCCGGTACCTCGGGCGGGTCATCCGGCTCGCCGGTGATCGACATCCGCGGCCGCGTGGTGGCGCTCAACGCCGGGGGGGCGAGCGGTGCCGCCTCGAGCTTCTACCTGCCGCTCGGACGCGTGCGCCGGGCGCTCACCCTCATCCAGCAGGGCAGGCCGGTGCCGCGCGGCACGCTCTACAGCGTCTTCAACTACACGCCCTACGAGGAGCTCGAGCGCCTCGGGCTCGACGGGCGCACCGAGGCCGACGTGCGCCGCACCTTCCCGCGTTACACCGGCATGCTGGTCGTCACCGAAGTGCTGCCCGGCTCCCCGAGCGAGAACGTGCTGCAGCCGGGGGACATCCTGGTGCGCCTCAACGGGCACTACGTCACGCAGTTCGAGCCGCTCGAGGAAGTGCTCGACGACTCCGTGGGCAAGGACGTCGCGGTCGAGCTCGAGCGCGGTGGCAAGCCGGTGTCGGCGACGCTCCCGGTCGGCGACCTGTACGCCATCACCCCGAGCTCCTATGCCGAGTTCGGCGATGCGGTAGTCAACCGGCTGTCGTATCAGCTGGCGCGCGCCTACAACGTGCCGACGCGCGGGATCTACGTCGCCAATCCCGGTTACGTGTTCGGCTCCGCCGGCATTCCGCGCGGCGCCGTGATCACCGCGCTCAACGGCCACCGCATCGATACGCTGCCGGAATTCGAGGCCGGGATCGCGCAGCTCGGCAACGGCGACTACGCCACGGTGCGCTACCTCACCATCGACGATCCGAACGGCAGCCAGCTGCGTGCCATGCGCATGGACCGGCTGTGGTTCCCAGCGCACCACTGCACGCGCGACGACGCCCAGGGCGTGTGGGACTGCCGCGACCTGCCGCCCGGCCCGCCGCCGAAACCCCCGGCCGTGAGCTCGACCGTGTTCGCCCGTTACCCCGATCCGCGCATGACGGCGCTCGCGCCCTCGCTCGCCATGGTCGCCTTCGACATGCCGTATTCGGTGTCCGGCATCACCGAGCGCAACTACCACGGCACCGGGCTGGTGGTGGATGCCGAGCGCGGCCTGGTGGTGGTCGACCGCAACACCGTGCCGGTCGCGGTCGGGGACGTCACCGTCACTTTCGCCGGCACCGTGCAGGTGCCGGGGCGCGTGGTGTACATCCACCCCCTGCACGACTTCGCCATGGTGGCCTACGACCCGAGACTGATCGGCACGACGCCGGTGCGCGCCGCGAAGCTGACGCCGCGCGAGCTCGTCGCCGGCGAGCCGGTGTGGGTGGTGGGCCTCGGCGGCGACAGCCAGCTGCACGCGCGCAGCACCGTGATCGCCAGCATCGATCCGCTCGACCTGCCGCTGTCGCGCACCATGCGCTTCCGCGACAGCAACCTCGAGACCGTGCAGCTGGTGAATCCGCCCAACGAGTTCGACGGGGTGCTGGCGGACAAGTCCGGCAACGTGATCGGCACCTGGTCGAGCTTCGCCTTTGAGAACGGCCGCGAGCTCACTCAGGACACGCGCGGCGTGCCGATCGACGTGGTGGCCGACATGGTCGACCGGGTGCGCAACCACCGCCCGCTGCACTCGCTCGAGGCCGGACTCAACGTGCTGCCACTCGCGAGCGCGCGCGAGTTCGGCCTGCCGGAGTCGTGGACCCAGCGCCTCGCCGAGCACACCCCGGCACGGCGCCAGGTGCTCACCGTCGTGCGCCTGGTGGGCGGCTCGCCGGCGGCGAAGCTGCTGCAGCAGGGCGACCTGCTGCTCGCGATCGACGGTCAGGTGGTGACGCGCTTCCGCGAGGTGGAGCAGGCCGCCGCCGACAAGGACCAGGTAGCGGTGACCGTGTGGCGGGGGCAGGGGGAGGAGACGCTCGAGGTACCCACCGCCGAGCTGCCCGGCACCGACGTCGAGCGGCTGGTCGAGTGGGCCGGAGCGACGCTTCAGGCGCCGCATCGCGCGATGAGCGAGCAGCGTGGAATTGCGCCGGTAGGGGTGTACGTCGCGTACTTCGCTTACGGCTCGCCCGCCACGCGCTACGGGCTGTATCCGGGCCGGCGTATCCTCGAGGTGGACGGCACGCCGACCCCGGATCTCGACACCTTCCTCAGGCTGGTCACCGGGCGGCCGGATCGCTCCTCGGTGCGCCTGAAGACCATCACCTGGAACAACGCCGCCGAGGTGATCACGGTCAAGCTCGACAAGCACTACTGGCCTGCCTACGAGCTGCGGCACAGCGCCGCCGGCTGGGTGCGTACCGCGCTCGAGTGAGACTTTCGTCGGACCGGCGCCACAGGCGGGCTACCCCCGGACCTGGCTTTTAGTCAAGCATTACCGCATGTTAGGAGTCGGTTGACGCATTACTGCAACACCCGGTTCCGGCGCCCGCGGCTTGCTAGAATTCGTCTCATCCCTATGGTCCGAGTCGTGAGAGCTACCCAGGTCGAGATCGAGACTGCCGTGCAGGCGTTGCGCGACGGCGAGCTGGTCGCTTTCCCCACCGAGACCGTCTACGGGCTGGGGGCGAATGCCCAGAACCCCGTCGCGGTGCGGCGCATCTTCGAAGCCAAGGGACGGCCTGCGAACCACCCGGTGATCGTGCATCTCGACAGCCCGCGTTTCCTGCCGCGCTGGGTGCGGGAGGTGCCACCGGGCGCGCTGCGGCTCGCCGAGAGCTTCTGGCCGGGCCCGCTCACCATGGTGATGCCGCGGGCGCCCCAGGTACACGACGTGGTGACCGGCGGGCAGGACACGATCGCGATCCGCGTGCCCGCCCATCCGATGGCGCAGCAGCTGCTCACCGCCTTCGGCGGCGGGATCGCCGCGCCCTCGGCCAACCGCTTCGGGCGGCTCTCGCCGACGCGCGCCGAGCACGTCCGCGAGGAGCTCGGCGACGCGGTGCGCGTGATCCTCGACGGCGGCGAGTGCCAGATCGGGCTCGAGTCGACCATCGTGTCGTTCGAAGGCCCCAACGTACGGCTGCTGCGCCCCGGCAGCGTCACCGCCGCCCAGATCCGCGCCGTGGTCGGGGAGCTGCTGGTCGGCCCGGCGGTCGAATCCCCGCGGGTGCCCGGCGCCCCGCCGGCGCACTATGCGCCGCTCACTCCGATGACCATCGTGCCCGCCGGCGAGATCGACGCGCAGGCCGACGCCGCTTCGGGCGGCGGCCGGCGCATCGCGGTGCTGGCACAGCGCCTGCCGCTGCGCTCGCACAAGTACGTCACCTGGATCAACGCGGGTCGCCGCCCCGACAGCTTCGCGCGCGACCTGTACAACAACCTGCGCACCCTCGACCGGGCCGGCTGCCAGCGCATCCTGGTGCAGTCGGTTCCCGAAGGCGAGCGCTGGGACGCGGTGCGCGACCGGCTGCAGCGGGCTGCGACCAGCGTCGCCGAGAGCGACGAGGGCACCCCCAGCATGGCCGTGCTTCCTTAACAAAGCTCACCGCGGTGAGCGGCGCGCGCTTCATCGACCCGTTCGAGCCCGCGCACGTGCGCCGCCTGGTACGGGAGTTCGGCTCGCCGCTGCTGATCCTCGACTGCGAGCGCGTGCGCGCGCAGCTGCGGCGGCTGCGCAAGGCGCTGCCGCACGTCGACCTGCACTACGCCCTCAAGCCCCTGCCGCATCCGGCGGTAGTGCGCACGGTGATCGCCGCGGGCGGATTCCTCGATCTCGCCACCAGCGGCGAGGTGCAGCTGGTCGAGCGCCTCGGCGTGAGTCCCGGGCGCTGCATCCATACCCATCCGATCAAGCGCGCGGCCGATATCGCCAACGCGCTCGAGTTCGGCGTGCGCACCTTCGTCGCCGACAATCCCGACGAGGTGGCCAAGTTCGCGCGCCACGCCCGCGAGGCCGAGCTGCTGCTGCGGGTCTCGTTCCGCAGTCCCGGCGCGGTCTGCGACCTGTCGCGCAAGTTCGGCTGCGACCCGGAAGCGGCGCTCGACCTGGCGCGCCAGGCAGCCCGGCTCGGCATCGGCGTGCGCGGACTCACCTTCCACGTCGGCTCGCAGGCCGCCGACGCCACCAAGCACGTCGAGGCGGTCGAGGCGTGTGCCGCGCTCATGGCGGCGGCGCGGCGCGAGAAGCTCGGCGCCTTCGATACCCTCGACATCGGCGGCGGCTTCCCGATCGACTACGCCCAGCCGGTGCAGGACATCGGGCAGTTCTGCGCGCCGCTGCGCGCCGCCCTCGCCGGGCTGCCGAAGCGCGTGCGGGTGATCGCCGAGCCGGGACGCTACATCGTGGGTCCCGCCGCCATCGGCGTCGCCTCGGTCATGGGTCGCGCGCAGCGCGAGGGTCACTGGTGGTACTACCTCGACGACGGCCTGTACGGCTCCTACAGCGGCCAGCTCTACGATCACGCGCGCTATCCGGTCGAGCCGCTGCGCGCCGGCGCCGAGCGGCTGCCGGCGGTGCTCGCCGGCCCCACCTGCGACAGCATCGACGTGATCGCCGAGAACCTCATGCTGCCGCTGCTGAAAGTGGGCGACCTGATCGTCGGGCGCGCCATGGGCGCCTATACGCGGGCGAGCGCCTCGGAATTCAACTTCTTTCCCCGCGCTGCCGTAGTGGCGGTCAACACCCGCGCCGGCGACGCGGGCAGCGTCGAACCGCTGACGCCGTAGCGGCGCGGCCCGTGTGCGACGCGCCATGACGAGCACCACCGCGATCGGCAACGTGGTGTTCGACATCGGCTGGGTGTTCGTGCGGCTCAATTACCGCCCGCTGCTCGAGCTGCTGCGCTCCCGCGGCGCCGAGGTTGCCGACATGGGCGCGGTGCTCGCGCGCATCACGCTCGCGGAGCACGAGTCCGGGCGGCTGCACGGCCGGGGGCTGCTCGAGCAGCTCGCGGGCCTGACGCGCGCGCCGGTAGCGCTCGAGGAACTGCACGCCAGGTGGGTCGACATGTTCGAGCTCGAGCCGGCGATGGTCGAGCTCGCGCACCGCCTGAGCGACCAGCAGCGCGTGTACCTGCTGTCGAACGTCGGCGACCTGCACTGGGCCCACCTGTCGCGCGAGTACCGCCTGCACCGCATCGGGCACGGGGCGCTGCCGTCCTATCTCGCCGGCGTCATGAAGCCGCATGCGGGCATCTACGCCGAGGCCGAGCGGCGCTTCGCGCTCGCGCCCGCGGCGACGGTGTTCATCGACGACCGGCCCGACAACGTCGCCGCCGCGCGCGAGCGCGGCTGGCACGGCATCGTGCACGGCGGCCGGGACGCTACGGTGGCGGCGCTGCGCGAGCTCGGGGTGCGCTGCTGAAGGAGGACCCACCATGCCGGTGATCTACACGGTGCTGCTGCTGATGGCGTCCAACGTCTTCATGACGTTCGCCTGGTACGCGCACCTGAAGAATCTCGCCGACCGGCCCTGGTACCTGGCGGCGCTGGTGAGCTGGGGCATCGCGTTCTTCGAGTACCTGCTGCAGGTGCCCGGCAACCGCATCGGCTACACGCGCCTCACGCTCCCGCAGCTGAAGATCCTGCAGGAAATCATCACTTTGAGCGTGTTCGTGCCCTTTGCAGTGCTGTACATGGGCAAGTCGCTGAAGCTCGACTACCTGTGGGCCGGCTTGTGTATCCTCGGCGCGGTGTATTTCGTATTCCGCGCCCCCGGCTCCCCATGAAGATCGACAGCGCAGACGAGCCGTTCACCTCGATCCACCGGCAGGTCATTGCGGCGCGCGCCGGCAGCGAGCCACGGGTCATCGCGCGGCTGTTCTCGGGGTGGGCGCTGTTCGGCGAGCGGCAGTTCGTGCGCGGTTACCTGCTGCTGCTGCCCGACCCGGTGGTGCCCAATCTCAACGCGCTCGGCACGCGCGAGCGCATCGCGTTCCTCACCGACATGACGCGTCTCGGCGATGCGCTGCTCAAGGTCACGGGCGCGACGCGCATCAACTACGCGATGTTCGGCAACCGCGAGCCGGCGCTGCACGCCCACGTCATCCCGCGCTACGCCGACGAGCCCGAGGCGCTGCGCGGCGCGCAGCCCTGGGCCTACGACTGGCAGGCGGCGCCCGCTTTCGAGCGCGGCCCCTATCAGGAACTCGCCGAGGCCCTGCTGCGCGAGCTCACCCGCTTCGGGGTCACCAAGCCCATGCGCTACCTGCCCGGCGCGAACGCCGGGAGTTGAGCGGCCGGGGCGCTCAGCTCACTTCGGCGGCTGCGCGGGCGCGGGCGCGGCGGGTGCAGCGGGCGCGGGTGGCGCCGCCTTGATGCTCACCAGCTCGACGTCGAACAGCAGCAGCGATCCCGGCGGGATCGGCGGCGGCGATCTGAGGTCGTAGGCGAGCTGCGGCGGGATGAACAGCTTGTACTTGGCGCCGGGCTTCATCAGCGACAGCGCCTCGGTCCAGCCGGGGATCACCCGGTTCACCTGGAAAGTCGCCGCCTCGCCGCGCTTGTAGCTGCTGTCGAACTCGGTGCCGTCGAGCAGCGTGCCGCGGTAGTTCACCGTGACCTCGTCGGTCGGTTTGGGCGACTCGCCGCTGCCGGCGGCGAGCACCTGGTACTCCAGGCCGCTCGCGGTGGTGACGATGCCCGGCTTCTTGCCGTTCTCGGCCAGGAAGGCCGCGGCCTTCTTGTGGTTGGCCTCGCCCACGGAGTTGAGCAGCCCGCGGATGTTGTCGCGGTCGGTGGCGCTTGGTGCCACTCCCTTGGCGAGCGCGTCGTGCACGCCGGCGGCGAGGCGCTCGGTGTTGATTTCGCTGGCGGTGACGCCGCTGCTGCGCAGCTGCTGGCCCATCGACACGCCGAGACTGTAGCTGGCGTCCCCCTTGGGGCTGCTCGCCGCCTTGGGGGCGGCGGATTTCTGTGCCGGCTTCTTGGCCGGGGCTGCGTTGCCGGCTGCCGCCGGCGTACCCGATGACGACTGCTGCGCCTGCGCGAGCGTGGCACCGGCCAGGAGCACGACGAGTGCCGCGGCGTGGACTGTGAGGATCTGGAATGCGCGGCGTCGCGCTGGGAGTCTCATGGGTCACCTTGTATGGCAGCATGCGGGCCGTGCAACGGCACGGCTTGGGGAACCCGCAGCCGGGGGTGAGTGTCGCCGATCCCGCGCAGCCATGCCAGCGAATCCGGGGCGGATTCCGGCCCCGCCGGGTGCCCTTATGTCACCTGGTCCGCGGGCGTGGCGGCGGCCAGGGCCGCGAGCTCCTCCTCGGTGAACTCGCGCTGCGCCAGCAGCAGCCGTGCGCGGTGCAACTGCGTCGCGCCGACGTAGATGCGCGATGGCGCCGCCTGGCCGAGCACCCCGGCATCGGAGGCGATGCGCACGTCGATGCCGTCATCGGCCAGCATCCCGGCGAGCACGTGTGCCGAGGGCAGGTCGGTGAGGGTGGTGAGCAGCCGCCATCCGGTTCCGGCCATGGTGCCGCTACACTGCCAAACGGGCCAAGTTTCCACAATGCTCACCCTCCGGCAGCTGTACCGCAGTTTCCGCGAAGGCACGCGGGTGCATCGCGTGCTCGCGGGCGCAGACGCCGCGCTCGCCGCCGGCGAGACGGTGGCCATCATCGGGCGCAGCGGCTCGGGCAAGTCGACGCTCCTCAACATCGTGAGCGGCATCGACCGCCCCGACAGCGGCGCGGTCGAGCTCGACGGGGCCGACCTGAGCGCGCTCGGCGAGCCGGCCCGCACGCTGTTCCGCCGCGCGCACATCGGTTTCGTCTACCAGTTCTTCAACCTGATTGCGACCCTCGACGTCGGTGAGAACGTGCGCCTGGTGCTCGAGCTGAACGGCGTGCGCGGCGCCGAGGCGCGCCGCCGCACCGCAGCGATGCTCGCCGCGGTGGGTCTCGGCGACCGCGGCGCAAGTGCGGTCGAGCAGCTCTCGGGCGGCGAGCAGCAGCGCGTGGCGATCGCCCGGGCGCTGGTGCACGCGCCACGGCTGCTGCTCGCGGACGAGCCGACCGGCAACCTCGATGAGCAGACCGCGCGCGAGGTGCTGCCGGTGCTGCTGTCGCTCGCCCGCAGTCACGGCAGCACCCTGCTGCTCGCGACGCACGATGCGGCGCTCGCGGGCGTCGCGGACCGGGTGCTGGAGCTGCGCGAGGGCCGGCTGCACGGCGCGCGCCCGCCCGGGGCGCCGGCGCCGTGAACAGCGCGCGACGCGGCCTGCCCCCCGGCCTGCTGCGGGCGGCGAGTCTTCGCCACCTGCTGCGCCATCCGGCGCAACTCGCGCTGGCGCTCCTCGGCCTGGCGCTCGGCGTCGGCACCGTCGTCGCCGTCCAGGTCGCCACCGCGAGCGCCCAGCGCGCCTTCGAGCTGTCGCTGCGGGCGGTGAACGGTGCCGCCACGGATGAGATCGTCGGCGGCCCGCCGGGGATCGACGAGCGCTGGTACGTGCGGCTGCGCACCGGCGTGCTGCTGCCCGGCGCCCCGGTGCCGCCCTGCGCGCCGCTGCTCACCGGCTACGTCACGTTCGGGGAGCAGACCCTGCAGCTCGTCGGGATCGATCCGTTCGCCAGCGCCGGCCTCGAGGAGAGCGGGGGCGCGGCGGCCGCGCGCGGCGTTGCCGGTTCCGGCATCGCGGCGCTGCAGGCCTGGTTCACCGAACGCGGGGCCGTGGCGATGAGTGCCCGCACCGCCGCGGAGCTCGGGCTCGCCGAGGGCGCGCGCTTCGAGCTCGCCATCGGCGGCGTGCGCCGCAGCGCCACGCTGATCGCGCGCCTTGGGCGTGCCAGTCCCGGCCTCGATGGGGTGTTGCTCACCGACATCGCGCAGGCGCAGGAGTGGCTCGGGGCGCCCGGGCGGTTGTCGCGGATCGATCTGCGGCTGCCGCCGGACGGCGCCGGTGCGGCCTGGCGTGCGCGGCTGCGCCCGCTGCTGCCGGCGGGGCTCGCGCTGCAGGGCACGCGCGCCACCGCGCGCGAGTCACTCGCGATGGCGGGCGCCTTCACCACCAACCTCGAGGCGATGAGCCTGCTTGCGCTGCTGGTCGGCACGCTGCTCGTCTACGGCGCGGTGAGCTTCGCCGTGCTCCAGCGCCGCCGCATCATCGCGGTGCTGCGGGCGCTCGGCGCGACGCGCGGCGAAGTCCTCGCCGTGCTGCTCGCGGAAGGCGCGCTGCTCGGACTGCTCGGCGCCGCGTGCGGGGTAGTGCTCGGGACCGCGATCGGCCGGGGGCTCATCGGACTCGTATCGCGCACCATCAACGACTTGTATTTCGTGGTGGCGGTCCGGCAGGTAACCGTGCCCCCGGGCACGTTGCTCGCGGCGCTGTGCGGGGGACTCGGGACGGCGCTCGTCGCGGCGCTCATCCCCGCGCTCGAAGCCGCTGCCGGGGCGCCCGAGCTCGGGCTCAAGCGCTCGGTGCTCGAGGAGCGGGCGGTCGCCGTGGCGTACCGGCTGGTGGCGCTCGGCGCGCTGCTCGCGCTCGGCGCGCTCGTGCTGGTGCTCGCCTCCGGCCGCAGTCTCTTCGGCGGATTCGCGGCGCTGTTCATGCTGCTGCTCGGCGTCGCGGCGGTCACGCCGGCGGCGCTGCGGGCGCTGGCACTCGCCGCAGCGCGGCTCGCGGCGCGCGTCAGCCCGGTCGTGCGCCTCGCCTGCGGCGACATCGCCGGCTCGCTCAGCCGCACCGGGGTGGCGGTCGCCGCGCTCGGCATGGCGCTCACCGCCATGATCGGCGTCGCCGTCATGGTGCAGTCGTTCCGGGAGTCGCTGCGCGAGTGGCTCGGGCAGACCATGCGGGCGGATCTGTACGTGAGCGCCCCGGGGGTGGCGGACAGCCTGGAGCGGCGGCTCGACCCGCGGGTGATCGATGCGCTGCTCGCGGTGCCCGGCGTGCGCGCCCACAGCGCGGGCCGCCGGGTGAGCGTGGCATCGCCGCGCGGGCCGGTGGATCTCGATGCCGTGAGCCTCGCGCCGGAAAGCCACGCGGGCTTCATCTTCACCGCGGGCGATCCCGCGCGCGCCTGGCCGCGCTTCGCGGCCGGCGCGGTGCTGATCAGCGAGCCGCTCGCCTGGCGGCTGCAGCTCGCGCCTGGAGACACGCTCGCGCTCACCACCGCCGCGGGGGCGCGGAGCTTCACGGTCGCGGGTGTCTATCGCGAGTACGGCAACGAACGCGGCGAGGTGCTGATGAGTCTCGAGCAGTACCGGCGGCTGTGGCACGACGACGCCGTGGGCGCGCTCGGGCTGTACCTCGCCGCGGGCGCGCGGCCGGAGGCGGTCGCCGCGAGGCTGCGCGACGCGGTGCACGGCCGCCAGGCGCTGCTCATCCGCTCCAACGCCGAGATCCGCGCGCTCTCGATGCGCATCTTCGAGCGCACCTTCGTGATCACCCGCGTGCTCTACTGGCTCGCCGCCGGGGTGGCGGCGGTGGGCCTGGTGAGCGCCCTGCTCGCCTGGGAGCTCGAGCGCGCGCGCTCGCTCGCGCTGCTGCGCTCGCTCGGAGTGACCCCGGCGGGTGCCGCCGGGCTCCTCGTCGCGCAGACGCTCTTCATGGGGCTCGCGGCGCTCGCCGCGGCGATACCGGCCGGGCTGCTCACCGCGCTCACGCTCACCGAGGTGATCAACCGGCGCGCCTTCGGCTGGCGGATCGAGCTGCACCTCGCCGCGGCGCAGTTTACCCAGGCACTGTGGCTCGCGCTCGCCGCGGCGCTCGCCGCGGCGCTCTATCCGG
>DASSQU010000084.1:0-3067 GCA_035702325.1 Steroidobacteraceae bacterium | reverse complement strand
CAGTTCCCGGTACTCGCGTTCGAGCTGTGCCACCCGCGCGGTCTGTTCGCGGTCGCGGCCGGGGTTGCCCGGCAGCTTCTCCAGGCGCCGTTCCAGGGCCCGCAGGTAGCGGGGCAGGTCGGCCAGGTGTGCCCAGCCGGTGTCGGTGACGAACCCCGGGTAGAGCAGCGTGTCGAGGTGCGCGCGCACGTCCGCGACCGACGCGGCGAGCGCCGGCGCCGCTCCCGGGAGGCGCAGCCGCGCGGCGATTTCGTGCGCGCTGCCGCCGCGCGGACCGGGCAGCGCGCACACGATCCACTCATCGACGAGCGGCGCGAGCCTGGCTGCGATCCCGGCCGCGTCCTTGTCGGCGAGCACGCCGACCACGGCGAGCGTGCGGCCGCGGCCCGGCGCGGGGAGCGGGCGCTCGCGCAGCTGCGCGGCGAGCACCTGCGCGGCGGGCTCGTTGTGGGCGATGTCGAGGATCCATTCGACGGGCCCGGGCACCACCTGGAACCGGCCGGGAAGCGCGACCCCGCCGAGCGCCGCGTTCACGCGGCTCTCATCGAGCGCGCCGCGCCCGGGCGCCACGGCCGGCGCACCGGCAGCGCACGCCCGGAGCGCCGCGACGGCCGCGAGCGCGGTCGCGGCGTTGCGATACTGGATGGAGCCGGCGAGTGCGGACGGGCGCAGATTCCCGAGCGCGAGGCCGGGGCCCCGGTAGCTCCAGCGCTCCCCGGCGAGCTCCCAGCTGAAGTCGCGGCCGGCGACGAGCGGCTCGGCGCCGAGCGTGCGGATCGCCGCGAAGACGCTCGCGGGCATGTCGGCCGTCCCGAGCACCGCGGGCCGCCCGGGCCGGAAGATGCCGGCCTTCTCCGCGCCGATCGAGTCCAGCGTGTCGCCGAGGTAGTCCCGGTGATCGAGGCCGATCGAGGCCACCACCGCGACGTCGGCGTCGACGAGGTTTGTGGCATCGAGCCGGCCGCCGAGCCCGACCTCGAGCACCGCGGCATCGACCGCCTGCTGCGTGAAGAGCGCGAGCGCGGCGAGCGTGTTGTACTCGAAGAAGGTGAGCGTGGTGGCGCCGCGGGCTGCCTCGATGCGCTCGAAGGCCTCGATGAGCTCGGCATCGCCGGCCTCCGCGCCCTGGATGCGGATGCGCTCGTTGTAGCGCACCAGGTGGGGCGAGGTGAAGAGTCCCGTCTTCGCCCCGAGTGTCCGCAGCAGCGCATCCGCATGCGCCGCCACCGAGCCCTTGCCGTTGGTGCCGCCCACGGTGATGACACGGAACGGGGGAGTCGCGAGACCGAGGGTGCGCGCCACCGCCGCGACGCGCTCGAGCCCCAGGTCGATGGTGCGCGGGTGCACCGCCTCCTGGAGCGCGAGCCATTCGGCGAGTGAACGCATGCCTCCCGCCTCGGCTCGCCAGCCACGCCGCGCTTCAGGCGGCGGCGGGCGGGAGCTTCAGCAGCAGCCGCAGCAGCGCGGCGATCCGGTCGCGCATCTCGCGCCGGTCGACGATCATGTCGATCGCGCCGTGCTCGAGCAGGAACTCGCTGCGCTGGAAGCCCTCCGGCAGCGTCTCGCGCACGGTCTGCTGGATGACGCGCGGACCGGCAAAGCCGATCAGCGCGCGGGGCTCGGCGAGGTTCAGGTCCCCGAGCAGCGCGAGGCTCGCCGAGACCCCGCCGGTGGTCGGGTCGGTGAGCACCGAGATGAACGGCAGGTGCGCCTGCGCCAGGCGCGACAGCGCCGCCGCGGTCTTGGCCATCTGCAGCAGCGAATAGAGCGCCTCCTGCATGCGTGCGCCGCCGCTCGCCGAGAAGCACACCAGCGGCCGGCGCTCCTCGACGCAGTGCTCGACGCCGCGCTTGAAGCGCTCGCCCACCACCGAGCCCATCGAGCCGCCGAGAAACTGGAACTCGAAGGCCGCCGCCACCACCGGCAGCTCGTGGAGCTTGCCCTCGAGCACGATCAGCGCGTCGCTCTCGCCGGTCGCCTTCTGCGCCTGGATGAGCCGGTCGCGGTAGCGCTTGCTGTCGCGGAACCTGAGCGGATCCTCGGGCGAGATCCCCGCGCCGATCTCGCTCGCCGAGTCCGGATCGAGGAAGCGCTCGAGCCGCTCGCGCGCGCGGATGCGCATGTGGTGGCCGCACTTGGGGCAGACGTACAGGTTACGCTCGAGCTCGGCCCGGTAGAGCACGGCATCGCACGCGGGACACTTGATCCAAAGTCCCTCCGGCACCGAGCGCGTGCGCCGCTCGGTCTTGATGCGCGAAGGCATGATCTTGTCGAACCACGTCATGCGGGCGGATTGATCATAACTGATCGGCCGCGGCCGCCCCGTCCCCGCGTGGCGCGGGCAGGGCGAAGGCCGCCGGGTAGCGCACCGCCCAGAGGTACAGCCCCTCCGCGGGGGCGGTGGCGGCGCTGCGCGTGCGGTCGCGCCCCTCGAGCACGGCACGCGCCGCCTCGGGCGGCGCATCGCCGCGGCCGATGTGCAACAGCAGCCCCGCGAGGTTGCGCACCATGTGATGCAGGAAGGCGTTGGCGGTCGCCTCGATGACGAGGTAGTCGCCGCGACGCTCGACCGTGAGCCGCTCCAGGCGGCGCAGCGGGGACTTCGCCTGGCACTCCGCGGAGCGGAAGGCGCTGAAGTCGTGCTCGCCGACGAGCAGCGCCGCGGCAGCGGCCATGCGCTGCTCATCGAGCGGGCGCCACACCCAGGCGGCACGGCGCGCGTCGAGCGCCGAGCGCGCCGAGCGGTTGAGGACGAGGTAGCGGTAGGTGCGCGACTCGGCGCAGTAGCGCGCATGAAAGTGCGCGGGCACCGGGAGCGCCCAGGCGACCGAGAGATCCGCGGGGAGCGCGCTGTTCGCTCCGAGCACCCAGCCGCGCGTGCTGCGCTCGGCCGCGGTGTCGAAGTGCGCCACCTGGCCGCGCGCATGGACGCCCGCGTCGGTGCGGCCCGCGCACACGAGTGCCACGGGCTCGGCGGCGACGCCGCCGAGCGCGCGCTCGGCGGTCTCCTGCACGGTCCTGAGCGAGCGCTGGGTCTGCCAGCCGGCGAAGCGCGAGCCGTCGTACT
>DASSQU010000083.1:0-3170 GCA_035702325.1 Steroidobacteraceae bacterium | reverse complement strand
ATCTCGGCCTACTGGGAGCAGGTGCGGCGGCTGTATGCCGCCTTCGAGAGCGAAGGCCGCGCCGGCGCCTCCGAGGTGTACGTACACGGCATGCCGGGCGGGCAGTTCACCAACCTGCGCGAGCAGGCGCGCGCGCTCGGCATAGAGGCGGCGCGCTGGCCCGAGGTGGCGCGCGCCTACGCCGAGGTCAACTCGCTGTTCGGTGACATCGTCAAGGTAACCCCGACATCGAAGGCGGTCGGCGATCTGGCGCTGCTCATGGTGACCGCGGGACTGAGCCGCGAGCGGGTGCTCGATCCGGCGACCGAGGTGGCCTTCCCGGAGTCCGTCGTGCAGCTTTTCCGCGGCGAGCTCGGTCAGCCCGAAGGCGGTTTTCCCGCGCAGCTGCAGCGCAAGGTGCTCAAAGGGGCCCGGCCGCTCACCGCCCGTCCGGGCGCCGGGCTCGCGCCGGTGGACCTCGCCGCCGAGCGCGAGCGCATCCAGCAGTGGGTGGCTCGCCCGGTGACCGACGAGGACCTGGCCTCGCACCTGATGTATCCGCGGGTGTGGCAGGAGTACGCACGCGAGCGGCAACAGTACGGCGACCGCTCGATCCTGCCGACCGCCGTGTTCTTCTACGGCCTGGAGCCGGGCGAGGAGGTGACCCTCGACCTCGAGCGCGGCAAGACGCTCATCGTGCGTTATCTCGCGATGAGCGAGCCGCACGAGGACGGCACGCGCACGGTGTTCTTCGAGCTGAACGGCCAGCCGCGCGCGGTGCGCGTGCACGATCGCTCGCAGGTCGCGCGGCGGCCTGCGCCGCGCAAGACGGAGCCCGGCAACGCGCAGCATGTCGGCGCGCCGATGCCCGGCACCGTCGTCACCGTGGCCGCCACTCCCGGCGCGCGCGTCGCGCGCGGTGACCAGCTGCTTACGCTCGAGGCGATGAAGATGGAGACCGCGGTGCGCGCGGAAGCGGCCGGCGAGGTCGCCGAGGTGCTGGTAAAGCCGGGCCAGGCGGTGGAGGCGAAGGACCTGCTCGTCGTGCTGCGCTGAGCTGTCGGCGCGTGGCGTCATCCGCCGGCGGCCGCCATCCCTGTTATATGCTTGGCGCCGATGGCGTTGCGCTACGCGAATTCCCGACGTCCGGCCCGTGGCGCACGCAGCGCCGGCCTCGTGCTGCTCGCGCTCGCGGCGGCGGCGGCGCGCGCCGACGATCTGCTCGGTCCTTACGCCGGGGCGACCTTCGGCAAGGCGACGCTCGATGCCACGACCGGGCTGGTGAGCGGCTTCGGCTCGGACAAATCGGCGTACCAGCTCATCGTCGGCCTGCGGCCCGTGGCGGAGGTTGCCGCGGAGCTCGAGTACGTCGATTTCGGCCACGCGAGCGGACTCTCGACTTACAGTAACTCCAACGTCACCCTCTCGAGCGGCGCGAGCCGCAAAGGGCTGGCGGCGTTCGGGCTTCTCTACCTGCCGACGCCGCTCGTCGATTTCTACCTCAAGGCCGGGCTGGCCCGCCTCCATACCAGGGCCGACACCACCATCGTCGGCTGCCCGGCCGGCGGCGTGTGTCCGCCGCTCGCCCGGCCTTCGCCGGTGAACAGCACCGACACCGGGATCGCCGGCGGCGCCGGGGTCATGTACCGGATTGCCTCGTTCGAGCTGCGGGGCGAGTACCAGCGCTTCAGCGCCCTCGGGGGCGACCCCTGGCTGCTCACCTTCGGCGGCACCTGGACGTTCTGATCAGACTGTGTCCTTGAGCGCGATGGCGGGGTCGGCGAGCTTTGCCGGATCGGGATGGGCGCGCGCCGCGATGAGCTTGCGGGCGGCGAGCTGGTCGCGCGGGTTGTTGAGAGTGTCGATCGCGATCAGCTCCCCGCCGCGCAGATAGCAGGCGCTGAAGGCGCGCGCCGCCGGCTCGCCGCGCAGCACGAGCGCATCGTGGCCCGCGCTTACGCCGACGATGACCAGCTTCAGGTCGTACTGGTCCGACCAGAACCACGGCACCTTGTCGTGCACGGTCGGGTTGCCGAGCAGGTTGAGCGCGGCGCTCGTGCCCTGCTCGAAGGCATGGTCGACCGACTCGAGGCGCAGGCGCTGCCCGTAGTGCGGGCTCGGGTGGTTGGCGCAGTCCCCGGCGGCGTAGATGGCCGGATCGGCCGTGCGGCAGTGCTCGTCGACGCGGATGCCGTCGTCACACGCCAGCCCGGCCGCGCGCGCCAGCTCGTCGGCGGGCAGCACGCCCACCCCGACCACCACCACCTCGGCGGGATGCTCAGTCCCGTCCCCGGTCACGACCGCGCTCACGCGGCCCGAGCCGCCGTCGGCGCGCAGCGCGGCGACCCGCGCATTGCAGCGGATGGTTACGCCGCGGCGCCGGTGCTCGGCCTGGTAGAAGGCCGACATCTGCGGGCAGGTCACGCGGCTCATGACCCGCTCGGCCATCTCGAGCACCGTCACCTCGAGCCCGAGGGTGCGCGCTGTCGCCGCCACCTCCAGCCCGATGTAGCCGCCGCCGATGATCACCAGGCGCACGCCGGGGCGGAACGAGGCGCGGAGGCGCTCGACGTCGGCGATGGTGCGCAGGTACTCGACCCCCGCAAGCTCGGCGCCCGGCGCCGCGAGGCGCCGTGGGCGGCTGCCGGTCGCAAGCAGCAGCGCATCGTAGGCGAGCTGCGCACCGCCCTCGAGGCGCAGCCGCTGCTCGCGCCGCCCGATCTCCGCGGCGCGGTGCCCGGTCAGGGTCTCGATCCGGTGCTCGGCGAAGTACGGCGCCGGGCGGATCAGCAGCCGCTCGCGGCCGAGCTCGCCTGCCAGGTACTTCTTCGAGAGCGGCGGGCGCTGGTAGGGCAGCCACGGCTCCTCGCCGACGAGCGTCAGCGTCCCGCCGTAGCCCCGGCGGCGCAGCGTATCGGCGGCCTGCACGGCCGCCTGTCCCGCGCCGACGATCACGATCCGGTCGAACATCGGCGCGAAGGATAGCCTGTAGGGGCGTGCCGCGGCCGCACCAGCCGGGGGCGTGCCCCCGGCGCGATCGCTCCGCGATGGTGCAGCCCCGGTGCGCGCGCGGCTCACGAGCCGATTCCGCTCATGGCATGAAAGCTGCAAAATCACCCCGGGGCAGCCCCCCCGGCAGACGGAGACTCGGTCCATGAAACTGGTCACAGCGATCATCAAGCCGTTCAAGC
>DASSQU010000082.1:0-4480 GCA_035702325.1 Steroidobacteraceae bacterium | reverse complement strand
CACCACGGGTGTGTACACCACCGTGGGGTCGAGCCCGGCGAGACTCGCGGTGCCGTTCGCATCCGCGAACGCGTGCTGCACGACCTTGCCGGTCGGATCCTGCATCTCGACCCAAACGAAGGGCACGGGGCTCGTCACCGGGTGCGCCCAGTCGGGAACGTACTGGGTGCGGGCAGCATTCAGGACCGGGGCGCCCGGCACCTGGTAGTGCACCGAGAGCGAGGCGGTGAAAGTCGTGGAGACATTCACCGTGACGGAGGCCTTGACGGCCGCGAACACCGGGTTCGAGCAGGACACCGAGAACACGGTGGTCGAAGTCAGCAATGCCGAGATCTGGGTTCCGGATGTTGCCAGGGAGCCCGACAGCCCGTCTGCACCCGTACAGGCGTTGGCGTTGGGCGCCGCCCAGCTCAACGTGACGCTGTTGTTGGCGAGGATGCTGGTCGCGTCCGCGGATATGGCCGGCTGCGGGGCATTCCAGCCGTTCACGGTGACCGACTGGGAGGCTGAGCCGCCGCTGCCGGTGCAGGTAAGCGTGTAGGTGACGGTCGCGGGTATCAGGGGGCTCTGCGAGCCCGACGTAGCGAGTGTGCCGCTCCAGGCCCCCGAGGCCGTGCACGAGCTGGCGTTGGTCGAGCTCCAGGTGAGGGTCACCGAGCTGCCGGCCTTCACATCGGTCGCGGAAGCCATGAGCGACACGGTGGGAGCCGGGACGGAGGGTCCGCCCCCGCCGCCGCCACTACAGGCGTGCAGGACGAGCATGCAAACGACCGCCGCGATCGCTCGCGGAACCGGGCGATACATTGTCGGCCTCCCACTTCTCTACTTGCGCGGCGGGTTCTTCGGTCCGCTCGCGCAGGCGTCGCCCGCGGTGCGTGCCTCGCGCCGTCGCAGCGCCGCGAGAGTACCGCACCAGTCCGCCCCCTGAAACGCCCCCGAACGGACGGCGGTCCAATCCTAACTGCTTGAAAAGCATGAATGAGATTCGCTGAGACCACCACAGCTTGTGGTCACGGGTCGGACAAGACCCCTACATATGGTAGGCGGAAGGGGAATGGTCGTATCCTAGGACCTCCAGGACCGCCGGGCACCGGCGCGGATCGCGGGGAAGATCATGCCGCAGGATGAACTCATCGCATTGCTCGACCGGGCGCGCACCGTGCTCGACCGTTACCTCTTCGATCCCGCCGGCGAGGTGATCCGCGACGACGTCGCGGAAGTCTGCATGGCCATCGATGATGCGCTCCCGGGCCGCGCGCTCCTCGAGGTGAAGCAGGAGCTGGAGCGGCAGGCGCAGCGCCCGGCCGCCTGAGCCTGCGATGTGCGGCCGCTACATCGTCCGCATGCAGGAGAAGTACCTGCGCGAGTGGCAGGTACACGGCCCACCGGCCTGGCTGATGGACTCCTACAACGTCGCGCCAACCCAGGGCGTGCCAATCGTGCGCCTGCGCGACGGGCGGCGCGAGGGCGCCACCGTGCGCTGGGGACTCGTGCCGTTCTTCGCGCGCGGTGAGCCGCCGCAGTACTCGACCATCAACGCACGCCTCGAGACCTTCGAGACCGCCGCCTCCTACCGCGGGCCGTGGAAGCGCGGACAGCGTTGCGCGCAGCTGGCGAGCGGCTTCTACGAGTGGCACGTCGACGAGCGCGGCCGCAAGGCGCCGTACCTCGTCACGCTCGCCGACCAGGAGCTGTTCGGCTTCGCTGCGCTGTGGGACGCAAGCGTGCGCCCGGACGGTGAGGTCGTGGAGAGCTGCGCGCACATCACGCTGCCCGCCAATGCACTCATGGCCGACATCCACAACGCCGGCAATCATCCCGGCCGCATGCCGGCGATCCTGCGCCGCGAGCACCTCGACGCCTGGCTGTGCGGCACGGCCGCGCAGGCCCGCGCGGTGCTGCTCCCGTACCGCTCCGACCTGATGCTCGCCTACGAAGTGAGCCCGCGCGTCAACTCGGTGCGCAACAATTCCCCGGAGCTGATCGAGCCGATCGCTGCCTGAGATCGCTCACGAAGCGCCCGCGTTCGCCTCGAGCGCGCGCAAGGCGGCGCCGAGCCCGCGATCCTCGGGGCCGAGCCTGGCCGCGATCCGCCCCCGCCCATCGAGCAGCACCACCGTCGGCACGTTGCGCACCCCGAACGCCCGAAACAGCCGCCCGCTCGCATCGAGCGTCAGCGGCACCGTGGTGCCCGGATCCTTCTGGTAGTCGGCCAGATCCTGCGCCGATGCCCACAGCCCGGAGGCGATCCCGAGCCAGCGTGCGCGGCCGTGCGGTGCGAGCTCGTTCATCTCCTCGCGGACCCGGCGGCAGGCCTGCGATGCGGCCGGGCGGCTCTTCGCGAGGTACGACTCGCACCACGGCGAGAAGAACACCAGCGCACGCGGGCGCGCATCCGGGCTCGGTCCGACGAGCGGGAAGGCCTCGCCGCCGGTCGTGGTCGCGGTGAGATCGCGCGGGGTGTCGCCGACACCAAAGACCGGCCGCGGAGCGATCGCGCGCCCCGCAGCCGCACGCGGCGCCTCGCTGAGCGCCTGCCGCATCGCCGCGTGCAGTCGCTCGTCCGCCAGATGGCCGACGTAGAGGATGCGCCCGTCGCGCCCGATCACCACGTGCTGCGGCGTCACGCGCAGATTGAGCGCGGCGGCGAGCCGGCCGTCGTCGATGACGATCGGCATGCGCATGGCCGCCTCGCGCTGCACCTGGCGCACCATCGCTTCGGTATCGTTGAAACCGACGTTCACGGCGATGAAGCTCATGCGCTCGCCGAGCCTCTCGTAGTCGTGCTCGAATCCCGGCATCTGCTCGCGGCACGGCACGCACCAGGTGGCCCAGAACTTCAGATACACGGGCTTGCGCCCGTAGAGCTTCGCGAGGTCGATCGTCCGGCCGTCGATGGTCCGCAGCGCCAGGTCGGGACCGGGGGTGCCGAGGAGCGAGCTCCCGGCCGCCTGCGCCCTGCCCTGCCCCGACTCCTGCGCCTGAGCGACCGCCGCGCTCGCCTTGTCCTTCACCATCACCACCAGGAACCTGGCGGGCTTGGTTCCGCTCAGGTTCTCGGAGACGACGTGGACGTCGTCGGGGCTCTCGTAGAAGGTCCCGCCGGGACCCAGGGTCACGGCGGGTGAGCCCTGCAGCTGCATCCGCAGCGAGCCTTCGAGCACATAGACGAACACCTGGGCATGGTGGCGGTGCGGCGGCGACAGGGCGCCGGGGGGATATTCGACCGTCTCCATGGTCACTTCCCTGCCGGGCATTCCAATGAGATCCCGCGCCATGAGCGGCTCGACCACCGCATCGGACGCGGCGGCGGTGCGCGGCGCCGCGGGCAGCGCGAGCGCTGCGAGCGCCGCGACCACGATCCGTCGATGAGCCATAGCTGCTGCCTCCTGCCGCGACTGCGAGGACCGGTGGCGGATTCTAGCGGCTTTGCGCGGCAGCGGGCGCCAACCGTAAGCTGCGCGCACCAGGTCGGTGTGTCGGCTCGCGTGAAGAAGAACGTCAGGGTCGTGGTGATCGGCGGCGGGGTCGTCGGCTGCAGCGTTCTCTATCACCTCACCAAACTCGGGTGGAGCGAGGTCGCGCTGTGCGAGCGCCGCGAGCTCACCGCCGGCTCGAGCTGGCACGCCGCGGGCCTGTTCCACGCGCTCAACAGCGACGCCGCCATGTCGCGTCTGCAGGCCTACACGGTGGGTCTCTACCGCGAGCTCGAGCGCGTCTCGGGCCAGGCGATCGGCCTGCATTACACCGGCGGGCTCAACGTCGCCGCCACCGCCGAGCGCTGGGATCTGCTGCGCGCCGATCATGCCCGCCACCGGGTGCTCGGGCTCGAGACCGAGCTGGTATCGAGCGCCGAGGTGCAGCGCCTCTTCCCGCTGATGGACGTGAGCGATGTGCGCGGCGCGCTCTACGATCCGATGGAAGGCTACCTCGACCCCTACGGGGCGACCATCGCCTACGCCAAGGCCGCCCGCGCCCGGGGCGCCGAGATCTACCGTCACACGCGCGTGCTCGCCCTGACCCCGAGCGGCCGCGGCAGCTGGATCGTCGCCACCGACCAGGGAGCGATCGAGGCGGAGCACGTGGTGAATGCCGGCGGCCTGTGGGCCCGGGAGGTCGGGCAGCTGGTCGGCGTGCGGCTGCCGCTCGTGCCGATGGAGCACCACTACCTGATCACCGAGGACATCCCGGCGATCTCGCAGCTCGGGCGCGAGCTGCCGCTCGTGGTGGACCTCGACGGCGAGATGTACCTGCGCCCCGAGGGGCACGGGCTGCTGCTCGGCGTCTACGAGAGCGAGGCGACCCCCTGGTCGCCCGCCGGGACCTCCTTCGACTTCGGTGGCAACGAGCTGCTCGCGCCGCAGCTCGAGCGGCTCACCGCAGCGCTCGAACGCGGATTCCGGCGCTTTCCCGCGCTCAACGAGGCGGGCATCCGCCGCATCGTCAACGGCCCGTTCACCTTCACCCCGGACGGCAACCC
>DASSQU010000081.1:0-3715 GCA_035702325.1 Steroidobacteraceae bacterium | reverse complement strand
GCGCTGCGCGGCTCAGCGGGCGACGAAGGCGCGCTCGACCAGGTAGTCGCCGGGCACGCCGATCTGGGGTGAGATCGCGAAGCCGCGCGCATCGAGCAGCGCGCGGGTGTCGGCCAGCATCGCCGGGCTGCCGCACACCATGGCGCGGTCGCGCGCCGGATCGAGCGGCGGCAGCGCGAGATCGCGGCCGAGGCGCCCGGACCCGATGAGCGCCGTGAGCCGCCCGCGGTGCGCGTGGGATTCGCGGG
Organism: Steroidobacteraceae bacterium; assembly: GCA_035702325.1. Lineage (GTDB taxonomy): Bacteria > Pseudomonadota > Gammaproteobacteria > Steroidobacterales > Steroidobacteraceae > 13-2-20CM-66-19. Next base: position 3,467 of record DASSQU010000081.1, on the reverse strand, counting down.
TCACCGCCGCGTAGTAGCGCAGCTGTGCGCGCGCCAGCGGCCCGAGCAGTGCGTGGCGCTGCAGCGTCTCGATGGCGTGCCGCACCACGGCCGTCTCACGCACCCAGCGCACGCCGTGCACCAGCACGACTTCGGCGAAGCGCGCGTAAAGCTCCGGGTCGCGGATCACGCTGAGGAAAGGCGCCGCGCCGGTGCCGGTGCACAGCAGATACAGCCGCGTGCCCGCCGTGAGGTCCGCGAGCAGCAGCGTCCCGGTGGGCTTGCGACTCACCAGGATCGCATCCCCGGCGCGCAGGTTCTGCAGATGCGAGGTGAGCGGGCCGCCCGGAACCTTGATGCTGAGGAATTCGAGATGCTCCTCGTGATTGGCGCTGGCGATGCTGTAGGCGCGCAGCAGCGGGCGCTGCTCGAGCGCCAGCCCGAGCATCACGAACTGGCCGTTCTCGAAGCGCAGGCCGCGATCACGGGTCGTGGTGAAGGTGAATTGCGTGTCGGTCCAGTGCCGGACTGCGAGCACGCGCTCGGTGCCAAGCGCCGCCAACAGGTCTCCCTCCGCGGTGTGAAGCGCCGCAACGAGCATAGCGGGCGGGCGGGCCCGCGCCTGGTATTTGGCGGCATGGAGTCATAAGCGGCCGTTATGACCCGCGCGGGCGGCAGCTCACCGCCTGCGGCTCACAGCTTCTGCACCACCACGCGGCCGGAGGCATCGACGAACACGTGGTAGCGGTTGCCGTCGCGGCAGGTGGCGGTGTAGTCGCTGTCGCCGTTGCGCCTGGCGTCGACGACCGCGTCGCACGGCAAGCCGTGCAGCACGATGGTGGCGGTCAGGTCCTTGCCGAAGGAGGGCTCCTCGGCCGCGGGCAGCGCCGCGGCTGCGGCGAGTGCCGCTGTGGTCGCCATCAGGGCCAGGGTGCGCAGCTTCATTAGATCTCCTCCGGGTGGGGATCAGATTTGGGAAAAGCTCCTGCGGTCCGCGAGTACCGCCCAGATCGTTTCGCGCGAGGAGGAAACGGCGGTGGCGAGCGACGGATCTCCGTCCTGCAGCAGCGTGACGACTTTCATCAGGAGCAGCTCGTAATTGCGGCGCAGCTCGGGCAGTGTCACCTGCGCGCGGCCCCCGTAGTAGGCACGAAACTCGCCGAGCAGATCGTCCACCTCGTTCTTGAGCGACAGCTTGGTGAACAGCCCGATGGCGTGCGTATCGCGCAAGCGCTGCTCGAGCGAGGTGAGATCGAGCGCCGGCGCGGCCGGCCGCGCCGCTGGCATGCCGGTTGCCGCAGCGCTGGCGGCCGCGCCCGCCGCAGGCCCGGCACCGGCCGCGCTCGGGGCGGGTGGCGGCGGTGACCGCGGTGACGCCGCTGGAGTGCGGGGCCGGGAAGGCGCTGTGGAGGGAGCCTGCGGCGGCGGCGCCTCGCGCGCGCTCGCCGGGGCCGCGGGCAGCGGGGTCTGCGCCGTCTCAGGGGGTGCCGCCGGCGGCGTGACCGCGGGCGGCACGGCAGGCGGCGCGGCGGCGGGCGGCGTGGCCGCAGGCGAGGGGGCGGCCACCGGAGCCGAAGGTTCCGGGGCGGCCGCGGTCGGGGGCCCGTGCGCGCAGCCGGCGAGGGTGGCAAGCAACAGGCAGCAGCTCGCGATCGCGCAACGCATGCGCCAGTGTAGGGTGGCGCGGGCCGGGCGCGCTATCCCGGCGCTGGTCCCAGCAGGCCCGCGTGGTGCAGGGCCCACGCGCACGCCGTCACGCTCACGAGGCCGAGAACGAGGTAGAGCCAGGCGTAGCGGCGCTCGCGCTGCTCGAGGCGCTCCGGGCTGAGCGGCGCAATGAGGAAGGGCTCGCCGTCGGTCGGCGCGGAGATGACGCTCACCCGGGAGATATCGGCTTTCAGGTTCTGCGCCGCGCAGTCCCCGGCTGCGGCCGCGCGCGCCGCTTCCCATTCGGCGGCGTCGAGCCGCCCGTCGTGGTCGGCATCGAAGCGCGCCAGCAGGCTCGCCTGGTCCTGCTTCCACTCGTGGAGCTTCGCGGCGGTGGCGGCGCTCAGGTCGCCGACCTCGGAATGCGAACGCAGCTCGCCGAGCACCGAAAGCTGCGCGCCGACCTCGAGCAGGCGCTCCGTGTAGCGGAACGGACCGGCGAGCAGCGCCGTGTTGACCGGGGGAGGGGGACCGGGCGGGCGCGGCTCGGTGCCGTACCAGACGCTGCGTATCGTCGGCGTCACCTCTGCCTGCACCGGGCCGACGAGACACTCGGCATCGCCGTCGCTGAGCGCGAACAGCTCGACGCTGCTCGCACGTTCGACCGTGTGCCAGCTCTCCCGGCCCCGCGAGTCGCGCTCCTGCCGGTCGATCTTGTAGTCCCACCACACGCAGGGGCGCGAGCTGAGCGGCGCCGCGGTCGGGCCGGGTCCCGCCGGCAGCGCCCGGCCGGTGACCTTCACGTAACCCTGCGCCGCCGAGCGGATGCGCACGATCGGCGTATCGGCGACCAGCAGCTCGCGCCGCAGCCGGTTGAAGAAGCCGTACAGCGCATAGAGCGCGCCAAGGCCGGCGGCGGCCGCGATCATCTGATAATGCTGCTGGGTCTCGACCATGACGGCAGCGCACGCGCGCCGCGCGCCGCGCTCAGCGGGAGAAAGCTGCCTTGAGATCCACGTCCGCGGCGGCGTCGGGCTGGAAGTGCAGCAGCTGCGCCGGCGGAAAATCGCCGAGGCCCGCGACCAGCACGCCCGGAAAGGCGGCGATGCGCACGTTGTTGGCGTTGACCGCCTCGTTGTAGACCTCGCGCCGGTCGGCAATCGCGGTCTCCAGGCCGCTGATGCGCTCCTGCAGATGGCGGAACGGCTCGCTCGCCTTGAGCTGCGGGTAGTTCTCGGCCACGGCGTACAGTCCGCTCAGCCCGCTGCGCAGCTCGCGCTCCGCGCTCCCCAGGTTGGCCAGATTGCCCGAGCTGCGCGCGGCGTCGACGCCGGCGCGCGCGCGCATGACGCGCTCGAGTGCACCCGGCTCGTACTGCATGTACTGCTTGCACGTTTCGACCAGCTTGGGCAGCTCGTCGTGACGCTGCACCAGCAGCACGTCGATGTCAGACCAGGCGAGCTTGACTCCGGCGCGCGCCCGCACCAGGGCGTTGTAGGTCCCGATCAGGTATCCCACGATGACGACGACGACGAACAGCAACACCAACAGTGCAACCATGAGACCCCCCGTGGGCCAGCAGCAAGCCGCCGCGAGCATACCCGCTGGCGGGGCCGGGCGGTGTGAAACCCTTCACCCCGCGCTCACCCGCAGCTCGAGGTCGACCCCGGCGAGCTCGTAGCCGCGGCGAAAGTCGCGGATATGGCGCGCCATCCAGTCGTGGGCGGCCTGCGCATCGCGGTTCGCGAGCGCCGCCAGCAGGTGGCGCTGGGCGGTGGCGATGCGCGAGCGCGCCTGGGGCACCTTGTCGATCATGACGCGCAGGCTCGGCTCGAGCAGCT